>DASZGP010000240.1:0-3165 GCA_035938695.1 Candidatus Dormiibacterota bacterium
GCCGCCGCCAGGGCCGCGATCTCGGCCACGTGGTCGATCTCCATGTCGGCCCGCACCTGGAGGTCGAGGGCGGCCTCCAGGATGACCCGCAGGGAGCCGCCCCGGACGCGCTCCAGGGCCAGCGAGCGCAGCGCCAGGACCACCGCCACCAGCATCAGGACGTGGTACTCCCACCAGGCCGGGGTCCAGGCCGGAGCCAGGACCATCGCCACCTGGGCCACGGCCAGCAGGGGGAAGGCCAGGGCCAGGGCACCCTGGAGCGGCAGGCGCTCGCGGCGGTAGGAGCCCCACTGGCGCCAGGCGGCGAAGAGCAGGCAGGCGGCGCTGGCCCCGGCCAGCAGGTAGGAGATCGGCGGCTGGGTCAGGGGCAGCTCGGCGATCACGTCGCTCTGGGAGAAGCCGACCACCGCGAAGACCACCAGCCCGGCCGCCACCACCACGATCAGGCCGCCCGCGGGCCAGAAGGGCAGGCGGCGCTCGTAGAGCGCCAGCAGCGGCGTGTAGCCGACGGCGAACAACGCGGCCGGGATGGCCAGGCTGAGGTAGCCGGCGGTGGCCGCCAGGGAGTGGGTGCCGGGGCTGAGGTACTCGTCGGTGGCCGGCAGCAGGACCCCCGGGGTGGCCAGGCCGTGGACCGTGAAGAGGCCACCCATGGCCATGAAGCCCAGGGCCAGGAGCAGGAGCTTGTAGTGCTGCGCGCGCACCGCCGTGACCGCCAGCAGGAGGGAGATCGCCAGCGCCACCAGGGCCACCACGGTGACCACCCAGAAGTGCTCGACCGGGTGGGGCTGGGCGGGGTTGAGGCCGGGCTGGAGCAGCAGCAGGGCCAGGACCAGGATCGCCGCCGGCGGCAGCAGGGCGCCCAGCCACTCGGTGCCCCGGGCCGGCGGCGGCGCGGCGGCTTCCCGGAGTCCCACGTCCATGGTCACCGCCATTCTGCCTCATCGCCGGGCGCCGGGCAGCGGGGTCGCGGCCGCCGCCGGGTAAAGAGATGCAAAAGGCCACGATCAGAGTTGCCACCCGCGGGCCGCAGCCGCCATGGTTGTGGCCATGCTGGATCGCTGGGGGGGCTTCGTCCACCGCCACCGCCTGGCCGTCCTCGGCCTCTCCGCCGTGCTCCTGGCGCTGTCGGTCCTGGGGCTGCTCCGGGGCGGCCAGTTCCGCGACCCCGGGCCGGGGATCGTGGAGGCCGGCCAGGCGGCCAAGCTGCTCGACGAGCTGCCCAAGACCGGCGGCTCCAGCTTCAGCCTGATGCTCGGCTCGGCGACCCTGCGGGCCACCGACCCGGCCTTCCGGAGCGCCGCCCTCGACGCCCTCAGCCGGCTCCGGGGCGACCCCCGGGTGGCCGGCGTCGACACCCCGTTCGACGCCGGTGTGCCGCCCGCGACCGCCGCGGCGATGACCTCCAAGGATGGCCACAGCGTCGTCGCCCAGGTGCGCCTGCGCGACGACAGCAGCCTGACACGGGGCTACTACCCCGAGCTCCGCGCCGAGGTCGCCTCGCCGGTGCTCAGGGTCCAGGCGGCCGGCGGCGTGGCGGTCGGCTGGGCCTTCGACCACTACCTGGCCCAGGACCTCTCGCGGGCCGAGGTGGTCTCCCTGCCGCTCTCCCTGATCCTCCTGCTGCTGGTCTTCGGCGCCGTGGTGGCGGCGCTGCTGCCGGTCGGGGTGGGCGCGCTGACGATCACCGGCGCGGTCGCCGGGGTGCTGCTGCTGACCCATGCCACCGACGTCTCGCAGTACGCCCTGAACATCGTCACCCTGGTCGGGCTCGGGGTCTCGATCGACTACTCGCTGTTCATCGTCAGCCGCTTCCGGGAGGAGCTGGAAACCTCCGGCGACGTCGAGCCGGCCCTGCGCCGGACCCTGGCCACCGCCGGGCGGGCGGTGGTCTTCTCGGGGCTGACGGTGGCCATCGGGCTGTCCGGGATGCTCTTCTACCGGGGCACCTTCCTGGCCTCGATGGGCATGGCCGGGGCCATCGCGGTGAGCCTGGCGGTGCTCTACGGGCTGACCTTCCTGCCGGCGCTGCTGGCGCTCCTGGGGCGCCGGGTCAACCGCTTCCGGCTGCCGTTCGGCGAGCGGGCCGGCAGCCTCCACCTCTGGCGCCGGCTGGCCCACGCCGTGATGCGCCGCCCGGTGCGGGTGCTGGTGCCCACCGTGGGGTTCATCCTGCTCGCCCTCAGCCCCTTCCTGCACATCCGCCTGGCCAACGGCGACATCACCCAGCTGCCCCCGGCCGCCGAGGTCCGCCAGGGCAACGAGACCCTGGTCCGGGGCTTCCCCGGCCAGGACCAGAACTCGATCCAGGTGGTGGTCGACTTCCCCTCCCGGCCGCTCTCGGCGGAGCACGTCGGCGAGCTCTACGACCTCAGCCGGCGCCTGGCCCGGCTGCCGGGCGCGCTCCGGGTCCAGAGCGTGGTCGATTCCGACCCGGGCCTGGACCGCGCGGCCTACCAGCGGCTGCTCGGCGGGCCGGCGTCCGCCCTGCCCCCGGCGCTGGCCGCCGCCGTCCGCCAGAACGTCGGCCCCCACGTCTTCCTGCTCCAGGTGCTGACGGCCGCCGGGCAGCAGAGCGACGCCGCCCGCCGTCTGGTGGCCGACATCCGGGCCGACCGGGCGGTCGGCGACGGGCGCCTCAGCGTCACCGGGCAGACCGCCTTCGACATCGACTTCATCGCCTACCTGGTGGCCCACACCCCGGCGGCGATGGCCTACATCATCGGCGTCACCATGGTCGTGCTGTTCCTGCTCCTGGGCTCGGTGCTGCTGCCGCTCAAGGCGGTGGTGATGAACCTGCTCTCGCTCTCGGCGTCGTTCGGCGCCCTGGTCTGGATCTTCCAGGACGGCCACCTCAGCCGGGCCCTGGGCTTCACCGCCGCGCCGATCGACCCCAGCATCCCGGTGCTGCTGTTCTGCATCGTCTTCGGGCTCTCGATGGACTACGAGGTGATGCTCCTGAGCCGGATGCGCGAGGAGTATCGCCGCACCGGCGACAACCGCGCCGCGGTGGCCGGCGGGCTGGAGCGCAGCGGGCGGCTGATCAGCGGCGCGGCGGCGATCATGGTGGCGGTCTTCGCCGCCTTCGGCCTGGCCGACGTGGTGCTGATCAAGGCCATCGGCCTGGGCATGGCCCTGGCGGTGGCCATCGACGCCACCGTCGTG
>DASZGP010000241.1:0-15688 GCA_035938695.1 Candidatus Dormiibacterota bacterium
ACGAGCACCTGCTGGTCATCGACAAGCCCGCCGGCCTGGTGGTCCACCCGGGCGGCGGCACCCGCTCGGGGACGCTGGTCAACGCGCTGCTGGCCCGGCATGCCGACTGGCCCTCGCTCGGCGGCCCGACCCGCCCCGGCATCGTCCACCGCCTCGACAAGGGCACCAGCGGCCTGATGCTGGTGGCCCGCAGCGAGCTGGCGCTGCGGCGGCTGAGCGCCGACCTGGCCGCGCGGCGGGTCAGCCGGACCTACCTGGCGGTGGCCGCCGGCGTGCTCGCGGACCCGGGCCGGATCGAGGCCCCGATCGGCCGCGACCCCCGGGAGCGCAAGCGCATGGCGGTGGTCGAGAACGGCCGGCCGTCGACCACCACCTTCACCCCGCTGCGGGCGCTGCGGGACGCGACCCTGCTGGAGGTGACCCTGGGCAGCGGCCGGACCCACCAGATCAGGGTCCACCTGGCGGCGATCGGCCACCCGTTGCTGGGCGACGACGTCTACGGCCCCCGCGCCGGCTCGACCCTGATCGGCCGTCCGGCCCTCCACGCCCACCGTCTCCGCTTCCGCCACCCCGCCACCGAGGCCGAGCTGGAGTTCGAGACCCCGGCGCCGGCCGACTTCGCGGCGCTGCTGCGGGCGCTCGGCGAACCGGTCGCCGAGCCGGGCGGCGGGCCGGCCGCCCGCGGGAGCCGGCGGTGAGCGCCGAGCCCGGCCGCCGCCGCGGCATCCTGGCGGTGGTCTCGGGCCCCAGCGGGGTCGGCAAGGACAGCGTCCTGGCCCGGGTCTTCGCCCGCGACCCCGGCCTGGCCTACAGCGTCTCCTACACCACCCGGCCGCCGCGCCCGGGGGAGGTCGACGGCGTCGACTACAGCTTCGTCGGCGAGCCGGAGTTCGACCGCCTGGTCGCCGAGGACGAGCTGCTGGAGTGGGCCCACGTCCACAACCACCGCTACGGCACCGGCCGGGCCAGGGTCGAGACGGCGCTGGCGGAGGGGCGGGACATCGCCCTCAACGTCGACGTCCAGGGCGGCGCGGCGATCCGCGAGCGGGTGCCGGGGGCGCTGCTGATCTTCCTCGCCCCGCCCAGCCTCGACGAGCTGGAACGCCGCCGCACCGGGCGGGGCACCGACTCCCCCGACGACCTGGCCCGCCGCGCCGCCGACGCCGAGGTCGAGATGGGCTTCGCCAACCGCTACGATGCCGTGGTGGTCAACGACGACCTGGAGCGGGCGGCCGACGAGGTGCTGCGCCTGATCGCGGCCCGGCGCGAGGCGCGCCCGTGAATCCCCACCTGGCCCGGCGGGCCTTCGGCGGCCGGCGGCTGCTGGTCGGCGTCTGCGGCGGGGTGGCCGCCTACAAGGTGGTGGAGACCGTCAGCGAGCTGGTCCAGGCCGGCGCCGAGGTGCGGGTGGCGATGACCCCCGAGGCCACCCGGTTCGTGGCCCCGCTGACCTTCGAGGCGGTCTCCGGCCGCCCGGTGGCCAGCGACCTGTTCCGGTCCCATCCGGCGGCGGGGGAGGGCGGCGAGGTCCACATCGCCCTGTCCGACTGGCCCGAGGCCGTCCTGGCCGCCCCGGCCACCGCCAACTTCATCGCCAAGCTGGCCCACGGGCTGGCGGACGAGATCGTCAGCACCACCATCCTGGCCTCGGCCGCGCCGCTGTTGCTGGCCCCGGCGATGCATCACCGGATGTGGGGCGACCCGGCGACCGCCGCCAACGTCGCCGCGCTGCGAGCCCGCGGGGTGGCCTTCGCCGGCCCGGTCGAGGGCCACCTGGCCTCCGGGGAGGTCGGCATGGGCCGCCTCACCGGCCAGGACGAGATCCTCCGGGCGCTGGCCGGCGTCCTCCCCGGGGAGGGCGACCTGGCCGGCCTGAGGGTGGTGGTCAGCGCCGGCGGCACCCGGGAGGCGCTCGACCCGGTGCGTTACCTCAGCAACCACTCCAGCGGCCGGATGGGCCACGCCCTGGCGGCCGCCGCCGAGGCCCGCGGCGCCCGGGTGGCGCTGGTCACCGCCGCGGAGCGCGAGGCCCCCGCCGGGGTCGAGACGGTCAGGGTCGAGAGCGCCGCCGAGATGGCCACCGCCCTGGAGCGGGCCCTGGAGGGCGCCGACGTGCTGGTGATGGCGGCCGCCGTCGCCGACCTGCGGCCGCGCGAGAGGTCGGCGGTGAAGCTGGCCAAGGCCGACCTGCCGGCCGCTCTGGACCTCGACCCCAACCCCGACCTGCTCGCCGCCCTGCCCCGGCGGGCCGGCCTGACCCGGGTCGGCTTCGCCGCCGAGACCCACGACCTGCTGGCCCACGCCCAGGCCAAGCTGGAGGCCAAGGGGCTGGACCTGATCGTGGCCAACGACGTCTCGGTTCCCGGCATCGGGATGGGCAGCGCCGACAACGCCGTCACCATCCTGGGCCGCCAGGGCTGGCGCCGCGACGTCCCCCGGGCCCCCAAGGAGGCCGTCGCCGACGCGGTCCTGGACGCGGTCCTGGAGGTGCGCAAATCGGCCCTGGGCCGCAAACTGGAGTCCTGATGGCGCCGCGGATCATGAGCGTGGCCTCCGGCAAGGGAGGCGTGGGCAAGACCACCACGGTGGCCAACCTGGCCGTGGCCCTGGGCCTGCAGGGCCACCGGGTGCTGGCCTGGGACCTCGACGGCCAGGCCAACCTGACCCAGGGCCTGGGGGTGCCGATCGACAAGGTCAAGGTCTCCAGCTACCACCTGATGACCGAGCGGCTGGGCTCGATCCAGCGGGCGGTGCAGACCACGGAATACGAGAACGTGGACCTGATCCCCTCCCAGATGGAGCTGTTCGCCGCCGAGCAGGAGCTCGGCGGGGGGCTGGGCAAGGAGTTCATCATCAAGGCGCTGCTGACCCAGCCCGAGGCCCAGGAGTACGACGTGGTGCTGATGGACCTCCCACCCAACCTGGGCTTTCACACCGTCAACGGCTTCGCCGCCTCGCGCTGGGTGCTGGTGCCGCTGCAGATGTCGG
Organism: Candidatus Dormiibacterota bacterium; assembly: GCA_035938695.1. Taxonomy (GTDB): domain Bacteria; phylum Chloroflexota; class Dormibacteria; order DASZGP01; family DASZGP01; genus DASZGP01. Next base: position 2,989 of record DASZGP010000241.1, read on the forward strand.
GCTTCGCCCTCTCCGGGCTGCGCCAGCTGGCCCACGCCATCCGCCTCTCCCAGGAGATGCTCAACCCCGAGCTGGAGCTGCTGGGCCTGCTGCCGACCTTCGTCAGCACCCGGACGACCTTCAGCCGGGAGCTCCTGGAGGCCCTCCACATGATCCCCGGCACCCGTGTCTTCCAGCCCTACATCCCCTTCACGGTGCGGGTCGCCGAGGGGTCGCTGACCGGCATCCCGGTGGTCGCCTCGGGGCCCACCACGCCGGCCGGCGAGGCCTACCTGCAGGCCGCCGCCAACATCTGGGACGTGATCCTCCAGGAACCGGAGCACGTCGACAAGGCCCCGTCGCCGCGGATCGCGGCCCCGCCGCGGGCCGAGGCGGTGGGGGTGCAGGACCTGGTCCGCGAGCTGCGCGGGGCCCGCGGCCCGGCGCCGGCCGCCGAGGCGCCGGGCGGGATCATGGGGTGGCTCCGCCGGCTCCAGCGCGCCGTCAGCTGACCCCGCTCTTCGCCAGCGTCGTCGTCGACCGCCGCACCGGGCCGGCGGCGGAGGCCTTCACCTACGCCGTCCCCGAGGCCATGGCCGGGCGGGTGGCCGAGGGGATGCGGGTGGTGGTGCCCTTCGGCAAGCGCAGCGTCACCGGCTACATCCTGGGCCTGAGCCAGGTCTCCGACCACCCGGCGCCGAAGCCGCTCGAGGCCCTGGCCGAGGAGCCCTCGCTGCTGCTGCCCGCGCAGGTCGAGCTGGCCCGCTGGATAGCCGAGTACTACCGGGCGCCGCTGAGCGACGTGGTGCGGGCGATGATCCCGCCCGGGGTGCGCTCGCTGAAGCCGGCCAGCAGGCGGCCGTGGGGACCAAAGGTGGAGAGCCGGATCAGGACCCTGGCGGCCACCGAGGCGGCCCGGCCGGACCGCGAGCTGACCCCGGCCCAGGCCCGGGCGGTGGGGGCGGTGGAGGCCGCGCTGGCGCAGGGGCGGGGGCGGCTGCTGCTCCACGGGGTCACCGGCAGCGGCAAGACCGAGGTCTACATCGAGGCCCTGGAACGCTGCCTGGCGCGGGGCCGGGGCGCCCTGGTGCTGGTGCCCGAGGTCTCGCTGACGCCCCAGCTGACGGCGCGCTTCGCGGAGCGCTTCGCCGGCACCATCGCCGTCCTCCACAGCCGGCTCACGCCGAGCGAGAAGGCCCACGAGTGGCGCCGGCTGCGGAGCGGCGCCGCCAGGCTGGCGATCGGCCCCCGGGCGGCGATCTTCGCCCCCATCCCCGACCTCGGCCTGATCGTGGTCGACGAGGAGCATTCGGTGACCTACAAGCAGCTCCGGGTGCCCCGCTACAACGCCGTCGACGTGGCCCATCACCTAGGCGACCTCTGCGGCGCGGTGGTCCTGCTGGGCAGCGCCACCCCCAGCGTGACCAGCTTCTACCGCCACGGCCGGGCCGAGGCCGGCTTCGCCGGCGCCGCCGTGCTGGAGCTGGCCGAGCGGATCGGCGGCGTGCCCCTACCGGAGATCGAGATCGTCGACATGCGCGGCGACGGCGAGTGGAGCCTGAGCCGCCCGATCGGCGAGCGCCTGGCCGCCGCGGCGCGGGCCGAGCTGGCCGCCGGCGGGCAGGTGATCCTCTACCTCAACCGCCGCGGCCTGGCCTGGTACGCCCGCTGCCGGCGCTGCGGCGAGAGCGTGGGCTGCCCCAACTGCAGCGTGTCCCTGGTCTGGCACGGCACCACCCGGCAGCTCACCTGCCACTACTGCGGCCACGCCGAGGCGCTGCCCCCGCGCTGCCCCGCCTGCCGGATGGCCACCCTGCGCACGGTCGGCTTCGGCACCGAGCGGATCGAGGCCGAGGCCGAGCGCCTCCTGCCCGGCGCCCGGGTGATCCGGCTGGACCGCGACACCGCCGCCACCCGCGACGCCTACTACGGCATCTGGGAGGACTTCGCGGCCGGCCGCGGCGACGTCCTCGTCGGCACCTCGCTGGTGGCCAAGGGCTGGGACCTGCCCCGGGTGGGATTGGTGGGCGTGGTCGACGCCGACCAGGAGCTCCAGTACCCCGACTACCGCGCCGCCGAGGAGACCTTCGCGACCCTGGTCCAGGTCGCCGGCCGGGCCCGCCGCAGCGGCGCTCGGGCGGTGGTCCAGACCATGAACCCGCACCACTACGCGATCCGGCTGGGCGCCGAGCACGACTACCACGGCTTCTTCGCCGAGGAGGTGGCGGTGCGCGAGGCGCTCGGCTTCCCGCCCTTCGGCGGGTTGATCGAGCTGACCGCGGAGGCCGCCGAGGACGACCGCGCCAGGGCCCTCGCCGAGACCTGCGCCGAGGCCCTGCGAGACGCCGTGGCGGGCCGCGAGATCCAGGTCCTGGGCCCCAGCCCGGCGTTCATCCACCGCCTCCGGGGCCAGTACCGCTGGGCCCTCAGCGTGCGCGGCCAGGACCTCGCCCCGATCAAGCGCCTCCTCCCCGACGGGCGGGGCTTCGCGGTCGACGTCGACCCCCTCTGAGGGATGTGCCGGAATCCCGACGGCGACGTGACAAGCGCCGCCTCGCCTTGACCCCGGCGGCGAACCTCGGGTAGGGTAGCGGGAGTCGCGCCGCAGGTCGGTCCAGGGATCGGCCCCCACGGGAACTGGGTGGCGCGGATTGATGCTGACAGCCACTTATGGAGAACTGAGCCCTGCGGCTACGCACGCGCGTGCTCGCGTTCGGACTGGCCCTCCTCGCCGTCCCCATGGCGGCGGTGACCGGATCGGCCGACCAGGCGGGAGTGCTCCTGGCCCAGCGCCAGCAGTTGCAGCAGCAGGCCCGCGGCCTGGGCGCCGACCGTGCCCAGGCGCTCAGCGACCTCCTCGCCGCCGAGGACGCCCTCCACAACGTCCGCGCCGAGCTGGACCACAACCGCCAGCTCCTCGCCGACCTCGGGCGGCAGCAGGCCACCCTGCTGGAGAAGATCCGCTCCACCCAGGCCGGCATCGACTCCGAGAAGGCGCTCCTGGCCACCCTGACCCGCAGCAACTACAAGGCCAAGGCCGCCGACGCCGGGCTGGCGCTGGTCTTCGACTCGCGCAACTTCGGCCAGATGGTCAACTCGTTGATGAACCAGAACCGGGTCCAGCAGCGCCTCACCGACGTCTCCAACCAGCTCCGCGCCGAGGAGGCCACCCTGCGCCAGGCCGGCGCCGACCTGGCCCAGCGCCGGGCCCAGGCGGCCCAGGTCGGGACCCAGCTGGAGCAGGAGAACGCCAGGATGCTGGCCCTGGTGGCCGACCACGACGCCCGGGTGGCGGCGCTGGACGCCGACCAGCGCGGGCTGCTGCTGAAGATCGCCTCAGTCAACCAGGCCATCGCCATCGCCCAGGCGCCGCCACCCGCGGCGCAGTTCAGCGCCGGCAGCGGCTCGGGCGGGGGTGGGGGCTCCTGCGGCAACCACTTCGACTACGGCTACTGCACCTGGTACGTCGCCAACCGCCGCTGCATCCCCTGGTTCGGCAACGCCGACGAGTGGTACACCAACGCCCGCTCCTACGGCTTCCCCGAGGGCAAGAAGGCCAAGGTCGGGGCGGTCGCCGTCTGGGGCCCCGGCGGGGGCTACGGCTCGGTCGGGCACGTGGCCTACGTGGAGAGCGTGCAGAGCGACGGCTTCACCGTCTCCGAGTACAACTACACCTACGGCTGGAACCGCAAGGACTCCCGCTTCGTCGCCTACTCTGGCGCCGGCCCCCTCTACGGCTTCATCTACGGCAAGTAGCTGACCCTGCCTCCGCGTCCCGGCCTCAAGCGTCAGCCCCTGCCGAGGCCGCGCTGAATAGAATCGGGGGATGATCCGCGAGATCGTGGTCGTCGACGACCCCCGGCTGCGCACCAAGTGTCCCAGGGTGCCCAGGGTGGACGATTCCACGCGCCGGCTGATCGACGACATGGTCGACACCATGCGGGACGCGCCGGGGATCGGGCTGGCGGCACCGCAGATCGGGGTGCTGCTGCGGGTCATCGTCTGCGAGGTCGACGAGCACCTCCACGTGCTGGTCAACCCGGAGATCATCAGGGCCGAGGGCGAGCAGGTGGCCAACGAGGGCTGCCTCTCGATTCCCGGCTGGGTGGGTGAGGTCAGGCGGGCCGAGCGGGTGGTGGTCAAGGGCAAGAACCGCGTCGGCAAGGACATCAGGATCAAGGCCGAGGGGCTGCTGGCGCGCTGCCTCCAGCACGAGATCGACCACGTCGACGGCATCCTCTTCACCGACCGCCTGACCGACCCCAGGACCTTCCACCGGGTCGGTGATGACGAGGCCGAGCAGGACGCCGAGGGTGGCGAGCACCCGACCCCCGCCAGAGAGGAGTTGGTCGGGGTCTGACGCCGCCCGGTGGCCGCCGCCGGCCGCCCGCGACGCCCTCGCCTGAGCCGCCATGCGCGTCGTCTTCATGGGGACCCCGGAGTTCGCGGTGCCCTCGCTGCGGGCGCTCCTGGCCCGCCACGAGGTGGCCCTGGTGGTCTCCCAGCCGGACCGTCCGGCGGGGCGGGGGATGGCGCTCCGGCGCTCCCCGGTGGCCGCCCTGGCGGACGCCGCCGGGGTGCCGGTGCTGACCCCCGCCAGGGTCCGCGAGCCCGAGGCCCAGGCCCGGGTCCGGGGGGCCGGGGCCGAGGCCCTGGTGGTGGCGGCCTACGGCCAGATCCTGCCCACCACCCTGCTCGACGCCGCCCCGCTGGGGGGCATCAACGTCCACGCCTCGCTGCTGCCACGCTGGCGGGGCGCCTCCCCGATCGCCGCCGCGATCCTGGCCGGCGACCGCCGCACCGGGGTCAGCATCATGCGCATGGAGGCCGGCCTCGACACCGGGCCGGTGCTCCTGCGGCGGGAGGTCGAGATCGCCCCCTCGGACACCACCGGCAGTCTCACCGCGCGCCTGGCCGAGGTCGGCGCGGCGGCTCTGCTCGACGGCCTCGACCGGCTGGCCGCCGGGCTCGGCGCCTTCATCCCCCAGCCCGGCGCCGGGGTGACCCACGCCGGCCTGGTCCGCAAGGCCGACGGCGACTGGGAGTGGGACCGTCCCGCCGCCGAGCTGGAGCGGGCGATGCGGGCCTACGACCCCTGGCCCGGCCTGCGGCTGCCGCTGGGGTCGGAGCGCGTCCGGGTCGTCGCCGGGCGGCCGCTGCCGGCCTGGAGCGTGGAGGTCGAGGGCCGGGCGCCGGGGGACGTGCTGGAGGTCGGCCGCGAGGGGATCGCGGTGATGGCCCTCGACCAGCCCTTCCTGCTGACCGAGCTGCGGCCCCCGGGCAGGCGAGGGATGGCCGCCGCCGACTACGCCCGCGGCCGTCGCGACCTCGTGGTGCGGGAAGGCTGATGGCGGACGGCGAGCTGGTCGTCGCCAACAACCGGGCGGCGTTCCACGAGTACTTCATCCTGGAGACCGTCGAGGCCGGCCTGGAGCTGACCGGCACCGAGGTCAAGTCGCTGCGCGCCGGCAAGGTCAACATCCGCGACGGCTACGTCCGCGTCGAGGACCTGCAGCCCCTGCTCTACAACGTCCACATCATGCCCTGGGAGTCCGGCAACCGGCAGAACCACGACCCCCTCCGCCCCCGGCGGCTGCTGCTGCACCGGCGCGAGATCGTCGAGCTGTACAGCAAGATCAAGGAGCGCGGCCTGACCCTGGTGCCCCTGCGCCTCTACTTCCGGCACGGCCGGGCCAAGGTGGAGATCGCCCTGGTCAAGGGCAAGAAGTCCTGGGACAAGCGGCAGTCGATCGCCGAGCGGGAGGCCCAGCGGGAGATGGACCGGGCGGTGCGCCGGCAGATGCGGTGAGAGCCGCGATCCCACGTTTGGCGCACCTCCTCCGAGTGGTGTAATCAGGGGATGGCAGTCCGGTCGAGGACCGAGCAGGCGGAGCTCCGCGCGGCCGCGCGGCTGCTCGGGGTGCCCAGCGGGGTGACGGTGGACGAGGTGGTGGCGGCGCGCCGGGCCCAGGCCAAGCTCTGGCATCCCGACGTCAACCCGCGCAGCGGCTCGGCGGAGCGGATGGGCCTGATCAACCAGGCCTGCGACCTGCTCTGCGACCACCTCCGCCGCGGCGGCTACATCGTCGGGGTGCAGCCGCGAACCACCCGGATGCCGCGCCAGCCGGCCGCGCCCCGGGTCCAGCAGCGGGTCTTCGAGATCAGCTTCGACGGCGGGCTGGGGGTGCCGATCAGCGCCCCCGACCGCCTCGCCCGGCTGGAGATCGACGAGGCCGACGCCCTGGCCGGCGGCACCCGCACCGTGCGCTTCGTGCGCCGCGAGCCCGGCCGCTGCCCGGCCTGCGCCGGCATCGGGGCCGAGCCCGGCAGCCCCAAGCGCGTCTGCCCCGACTGCGGTGGCGAGGCCAGGATCACCTGCCCCGGCTGCGAGGGCCGCGGCTGGGTCCACCTCAACCCCAACTCCTGCAAGCGCTGCGACGGCACCGGCGCCGGCCTGGTCGAGCGCTCGGTGCGGCTGATGCTGCCGGCTGGCATCCGCGAGGTGCGCCGGGCCCTGGTCCGCGGCTGGGGCGATCTCGGCGAGGACGGCGCCAGCGGCAACCTCTGGGTCGACCTGGTGCCCTCTCCGACGGCGCTGCGCAGCTCCCCCTGGCGCTTCGCCTACTTCGGCCATGAGTGGCCCAAGCCCCAGGGCCGGGTCAGCGGCGACTGGCTCAGCCTGGCCAACAACCCCCTGCCCGACGACGAGATGCGCGAGCTGGGCTTCTGGCGCGACCCCGACAGCGCCGAGTGGACCCGCCAGGCCCCCGTCGAGGGTGCCGACGTGATCCTCGACCTGATCCGCCAGCGCCAGTTCTTCGTGCCCCGCGCCAGGGTATGATCTCGGCACGCAAAGCACGGCACCGTGGGGGCGCCAGGTTTCGACGGGGCAGTGGGCTGCGGGATTGCGAGCGGAGCGCCTGGCTCCTACAAACGGGCAAAAACACAACTGCGAACAACACGCAGAGCCTCGCCCTCGCCGCGTAAGCGGTAGAGGACGTGGTCCGGCTCTGATGTAGCCGGGGTCCTCCCCCCGAGCGTCCTGGTAGGGGGGAAGGACCACAAATACAGGGCTAGCCCGCGCGGGAATCGTGACCGCCCAAGCGGGGACCGACAAAGGGTTGCTGGCCCGGGGCTGGCCCGTCCGGAGGCAGGCCCAGGGCGAGATCAAATCCGGTCTAGGCTCGTAGAGGTCCCGTGGGACGCTGTTTCGGACGCGGGTTCAATTCCCGCCGCCTCCACCAAACCTGTATGTACACGCACCGGCGACCGAACGAGCCGGAACGAAGGGTGAATGGCGTCGAGGCCTGCCACCTTGATCTCTGCGACGAGGGCTTGTAGCAAGGGCTTCTTCTTCTGCGCCGCGGTGGCGGCCTCGACGGCCTCTCGCACCATGTCGCCGAGGTCCTGGAGCTCGTTCCGGGAGGGGACGGCTAGGGTAGCTTCGGAAATGGCCTCCTGAAGGTCGGCCTGCCGCTGGCGCAGGTCGACGAGCCGCCCCTCGATGTCCTCCACTCTGGAGCCGCAGAGGCTGGCGGGCATCGAGCCTTCCTCGAATGCGGCGAGGTACCGCGCCTTGGCCTCGTCGGCCTTGCGGATGTCGGCCTCGACGGCCCGCAACTGGTCGGCGGTCTGAGGCCTCTCGGCTTCGGCCTCAGCCGCGGCCAGATGCCAGGCGTCCACGAGGAGGTCGTCTCGGGTGTAGGTCCGGAGCAAGGAGTCGATCACGGCGTCCTCCAGCGCGTCGGCGGGAACCCGCGGAGCCTTGCAGTCGACTGAGCGCCCGTACTTGTTCCGGCGGCCGCAAACGTAGTACCGATACAACTGTGAGCGCCCGGTGCTTGCCACCCCGATCATGGGGGCACCGCAGGCGCATCGGACAAGACCTGAGAGGGCGTACTCAGAAGCGTCAGCGCGGCGCGTCGCCACTCGCTCGCCGCGCTCGGCAAGCAACTCCTGAACGGCTTTGAACGTCGGCTCATCAATGAGCGCCTGATGAGCCGCGGGATGGTAGACACCTCGATAGAACACCTTGCCCAGGTACGCCTCGTTGCGAAGCACCGTCAGGACGGACATGAAGTTCCAGAGGCCACCGCGACGGGTACGGTGGCCCTGTTCGTTCAGCCATTCGGCGATGAGGTTCGAGCCCATCCGCTGGTTGAGGTACAGGTCGAAGATGAGCGGCACCAGGGGGGCATGAGCCTCATCCGGCACGAGTGACCGGTCCTCTCTGGAAACGTGGCGGTAGCCGAAGGGGATGGAGCCGCCGCACCAGCCGCCCCGCGCCGCCTTGCGCTCAAGGCCCGCGATCACTCGGTCGATGATCGAGGCGCGCTCGAACTCGGCGAATACGCCGAGCATCTGCACCATCATGCGGCCGGCGGGCGTCGCGGTATCGAAAGGCTCGGTGGCGGAGCGGAAGGCGACGCCGGCCTTGTCGAGCTCATCGAGGATGTGAGCGAGGCCACGGACCGAACGGGCGAGTCGGTCCACTCGGTAGACGAGGAAGAGGTCGAACCGGTGCAGTTGGGCCTCAGCGAGAGCACGTTGCAGCTGCGGTCGCTCAACGGTGCTGCCGCTCATCTTGTCGGAGAACTGGCGGACGAGCTCCCACCCGTCCTGGCTCTTGATGAAGTTCCGAAGGCGCTCGTCCTGAGCCTCCAAAGAGAAGGGCTGGTTGTCCTCGTCGGTCGAGATGCGGGTATAGGTCGCGATCCTCACGGCGGTCCCCCCCTCAGGCTGATTCTCCACCTTCAATTGTATCACAAAGTTGTAGTGGTGCTGCCGCCATAATGGAGGGGGTCGCATGTCCTCCGCAGGCCGGTGCGGAGGCCGGCGACTCGCAATCCCCGCCGATGGCCCGCGTGGTGTCAGGCATTCGAGGAAGAGGCGAGCCAACGGCCGCCGCGGAGCTTCGACCCCTGGCCCGCAGCTTTTCGCTGATCCGCACCGGCGCACCGCAATGTCGAGGACGTGCTCCGTTGATCGAGCGCCGTGCATGAGGTGACTTCTCGCGTGGCGACCGGAGACCAACGCTGCTTGGACGAGCGCCGGAGCGGGCCAGCGGCAGCAGAATCTCGGCCAGCGCCCGCACCGCCGCCTCCCGATGGCGGGGCGTCAGTTCGACAAAGGTTGGTGGCTGCAGCCGAACCACGGCTGGGCGGCGTTGGCCGGGTCGGCGGGTGGGCACGATGGCCCCAACCGTGGGGCCGGTTCGTGGGGTACCGATCACCCATCCGCCTTCGCGGGCCTGGCAGCCCTCCCGCTCTTCCTCATCTTCCGCCCTCGAAGAGAGACAACGGTCATGCCCAACCAACCGACCATCGCTGCGGCACCGACGCCAGCGGCGACCCAGCCGCGCACGGCGTTGGCGGTGTGGGCTTCGCCCAGGCGGACGCCCTGGAAGAGGAGACCCGGTGAGATGGCCGCCATCAGGAGGATGGCGATGCCGACGATCATCCCGTGGCCACCGGGCATGGCCCCGTAGGCCATCATCGAGAAGCCGACGTAGACGGCGGTGACCATCACGAACTTGGACATCAACAGCAGCGCCAGGAACTCCGCGAGGCGAAGAGCGGGACCGGTCAGTCTCGGCCAGATCGTCATGGCCGCCACCAGCGGGATGAAGGTGGTCACCACCAGCACCAGCGCGGTCCGCAGGACCATCTCGACGTAGAGCAGCGTGACCAGAACAAGGACAAGCAGCGCCAGGAAGATGAGCCCGATCGCGCTGCCGAGGCCCACACCCTGGTTGGCAGCAGGAGAGTACGCCGCCGCTACCTGGGCGACGGCCCCTGACGTGTTCGGGCCGCCGGTCCAAACGGTGGAGAGCAGCGAGGCGTAATGGGACAGGTACTCGACCACCCCGAGCCCGGCGAAGGCGGCGACGGTTGCGGCCAGGACGCGGTTGAGCACGGCCAGGCCCGCGCCCTTCGGCCCGCCCAGCATCCGCTCGACCAGGGCCATCGCGATGAACGCCCCGATGAGCAGCATCGCGATCGCCAGCATCCGGTTGTAGGCCGGGCCGATCACCGCGAACACCGGCTCGGTGTCAGGGCCAAGCACCTTGAGGACCGAGGCGATGGCCTGGCTGGCGGCCTCCGACGCCTTGGCCGCCAGCGCATCCGAGTAGCCGTTGACCAGCTGGTCGGCGTAGCCCGACCCCATCAGCGGAAGAGCCCCGCCGCGTAGTTGGCGAAGTGAACACCGAGGTAGAGGATGGCGCCGGCGCCCGCGGACACGCCGAGCCCGGCCCAGGACTTCTCGCTGATGTACTGCTTGTGCAGGACGTGGCCGACGATGAGCCCGGTGATGGACAGCACGATCCCGAGCGCGGACACGGTGAACATGACCGCCGCGGCGTTGTTGGTCAGGTGGGTCAGACCGGTGTAGAGGTTGGTGGGTAGCCCGGTGTAGTCCGGGGTCACGGAGATGTCGGCGAGCCGACAGCAGAGCGCGTTGAACACAGGCAACCTCCTTGAACGGGTCGATGAAGCTGCCCGAGCGGGCAGCGAGGGGTCAGGCCGCCAGGTGGGATGGAGGCGAGTTGGCGGCCTCGACTTGGGTTCGCCAGGCCGGGACCTCGTCCCAGCGGCGGGGGGTGAGGCGGGCGGGCGGCGCGTTGGCATAGACCAGCACCGCATCTCGGCTCCGGCGGAGCGCGTCCGGCGACGCCAGCGGTCGTCCGGTGCGAGCCTGGCTGGTCGAGCGTCCGCCTTGGGCATTCCAGCTGCTCGACTCGTAGATCACGGTCTCGTTGCCGATGGCGCGCGAGAAGTGGTCGAGGGTACGTAGGTCGCCCTGGCCGGGCAAGAGGAGGCGGGCGCGGCAGTTGTTCCAGACCGTTCGGGCCTCCTCCATCCCGTAGAGGCGTTCCAGCTGGGCCAGGTCGTGAAAGCAGAGGAGGGTCTGGATGCCATGGCCCGGCCCGGTGGAGATGTAGGAGGCGAGCCGCGGGATGCGCGCGAAGTTGGCCACCTCGTCCAGCGCGAGAAGCAGGCGCGGGCTCAGCACCCCGCCCTCTGCCCTCGCCTTCTTGGTGGCCCGTCGAAGCAGGCTCCCGATCAGCCCGGAGAACAGCGGCCGGCACCGCTCGGCCTCCTCCGCCGGCGCACCGAGGTAGAGCGTCCCGCCGTCCGCGAGCAGCGTGTCGAGGTCCAAGCGCGAGACCGCATCACCGGCGCCGGTGGCGCGCACCACGCGCTCATCGAGCCACAGCGAGAGCGATGATCGGGCGGTGGAGATGATCGAGCCAGCCTCCTTCTCCGGGGTGCTGGCGAAACCGGACAGAATCTCAGCCGCTGTTCCGGTCGCGGCGCCCGCCAGGAGCCGGTAGCCGTCCAGTGGCGTCCGGTTGAGCAGCGACAGCACCCCGCCGAGGTCACCTCCTCGGTCGTGCTCCAGCACGAACAGGGCCGTCAGGAGGTTGGCCGCCGATAGATACCAATGCGACGCCTGAGAAGCCTTGCCTGAGGCTGTGAACATGTCCGCGAGCTCGGCGGCGACTCCCGCTGTGACGCAATCCTCGAGCGGGTTCCAGGACACCGACCGGAGCCCCAACCGATCCACCCATGCGGTGTCGTCGTCCAGCGGCGAGAACACGTAGACCGGGCCGAGGTTCAGGCGGTGGCGCCCGGTCAGCCGCACGAGCTCGTCTTTGGTGGAGGTCGCCACAGCCGCCCCCGTCCAGGTGAGAAGCGTGGGCACGACGACGGTTGAGGTTTTGCCCGACCGCTGCACCCCGAAAGTGAGCAGGTTGTCCTCGGCGGGCGCCTGCAAGTACCGCCCGCCGAGCCATCCGAGCGCGATCCCGTCGCCGGTCTCCTGGCGCATCAAGGGGCGGAGGTCACGGGACGCCGCCCATCGGCTCTCACCGTGGGTGTCGGGACGGCCGGCGTGCCGCCGTAAGAACATCACGGCGGCGAGCGCCGCCAGGGAGAGGACCAGGCCGGCGGCGGAAGCATCGAACCCAATCACGCGCCGCGCTCCTGGCCTGCGACCTCGGCCTCCCGTTGGTAGTGCCTTGCGGCCCTCCCCGCCATCCGTGCGACCTTCAGCGCGGCGCTGGCTTGCAGAAGCGACCCGACCGGGGTGTCGCCGTAGGCCCGCGCTGATGTTCTGGGCCGCTGCGTCAACGCTGGGCGCCGTGGGTCGGCGAAGCGGTGGCCGACGACATCGAAATCCACGCGCGACGGCTCCGCGGGTGAAGCGTTGCTCCCGACGTGCTCCGGGGATGGCCCTGCATGAAGCACGGGCTCCGACCGTGCTTCGCCCGCGCGAAGCGCGGTTGCTCGCAGCCGCGCGCCAACCTCCCGTTGGCGCGCCATCTCGTGGGCAAGGGCATCCTTCATTCGATCCAGGCGTGGGTCGGTGATGAGCAAGGTGCGGAAGCGGCCGGGCGAGACCTCGCGGCGCCCCGCGACGATGAGATGTACGTGCGGGTGGTTGGTGTTGCGGTGCTCCGCCGCGATCCAGGGTGGCAGCCCGCCGCTGCCGGCATCGCGGGCCAGCTGGTCGACGGCGGCCTTGGTCAGCGCCCGCAGGTCGAGCCCGCGAGAGTTCTCTGGCGAGATGATCATGCGGTAGCAGGCGTGGTTCTCGGTGCTGTTGCGCGGCCCGCCGCGACGCCGGACATCCGCGACCGACCGCTCGATGAAATCAGCGAGCGCCTTGCGTTCCGTGTCGCCCACAGTGCCGGAGGCGTCGAACAGCCGGGCCTTGG
>DASZGP010000242.1:0-8583 GCA_035938695.1 Candidatus Dormiibacterota bacterium
AAGGTGATCGGCCGCCCGCCGTGCTCGACCCGCCAGGCACGCAGCACCTGAGTGATGCCGCCCGCCTCCGTCGCAACGATGTCGCTCTTGCGGATTTGGTCGAGCAGCGTCGTCTTGCCGTGGTCGACGTGGCCCATCACGGTCACGATCGGCGGGCGCGGCTCGAGCAGGGCGGCGGGATCGTCGTGCTCGGTGCTGAAGATGTCCGGCTTGGCCGCGGCGCTGGTGCCGTTGGCCCCGTTGGCCCCCTCGGCGACGGCCTTCAGGGGCTCGGTCTCCATCGGCACCGCGGTGACCCCGAAGTTGTCGGCCACGATCGCGGCGGTGTCGAAGTCGAGCTCCTGGTTGAGGGTCCGCATGACCCCGTTCTTGAACAGGTCCTTGATGACGTCGACGCTCTTGATCTTGAGGATGTCGGCCAGCTCGCGGACCGTCACCGACCCCGGCAGCTCGACCTGGCTGGGCCGGCCGCCGCCGCCCCGGAGCGCCGCCCCGGCGCCCTCGAAGTGCTTGCGCACCGCCGTCTCGATCTCGCCCGGAAGCTGGGCCCCGGGGTGCGTGAAGGCATGACCCTGCTCCTTCAGGTACGTCAGCACCTGGCGCGGGTCGAGATTCATCTCCCGGGCCAATTGGCCGACCCGGATGCCGAACGGCGCACCGCCTCTGGATCGTCGGATAGAACACCTCCTGGGTGACTGGTGATACCCACTCCGCCGACCGTCGACACGGGGGAGCCGGGCGGCGCCCGGTCAGCTACGAATCAGACGGTGACGCGGCGCCGGCTTCCGCCGGACGCGGTCGCGAAGCCAGGAGATTCTGCCACGTTTGCGGTTCGATCCTCACGCTGAGGGCGCGTTCGACCGCGTGGCGGCGCTCCGCGAGGGTCCAGCAGGCGTCGTCGGGGCAGAGGTAGGCGCCCCGGCCGTTGAGCTTGCCAGTGAGATCGACGGCCACCGCCCCGTCGGGGGTCCGGACCACCCTGGTCAGCTCCCGCTTGGGCCGCGCGGTGCGGCAGGCGACGCAGGTGCGAACGGGGGGCTGGGCGCGAGTCCGGGGTGGCATCGAGGCGGGATCAGCCGGCCGGAGCGCCGGCCTCGGCGTCGGCGGGGGCGGGTTCGGCGGCCCCGCCGGGTTCCTCGATCTCGATGTCCGAGGCCTTGATGTCGATCCGCCAGCCGGTCAGGCGGGCCGCCAGGCGGGCGTTCTGACCGTCCTTGCCGATCGCCAGGGAGAGCTGCGAGGAGGGCACCGTGACGGTGGCCGTGCGGGTCGAGGCGTCGCAGCTCACCGAGATCACCCGCGAGGGGCTGAGGGCGTTGGCCACCAGGGTCTCGGCGTCGTCCGACCAGCCCAGGACGTCGACCCGCTCGCCGTTCAGCTCGTCCACCACCGCCCTGATCCGGGCGCCCTTGGGGCCGACGCAGGCGCCGACGGCGTCAAGCCCGGTCTCGGTCGACTCCACCGCCAGCTTGGTCCGCAGCCCGGCCTCGCGGGCCAGGCCCTTGACCACCACCGCGCCGCTGACGATCTCCGGCACCTCGAACTCCAGGAGCCGCTTGACCAGGCTGCGGTGGGCCCGCGAGACCACCTGGGTCGGCCCCCGCTTGCCGATCCGGGGCTCCAGCAGCAGGACCTTGACCCGCTGCCCGGGCGCGTAGCGCTCGCCGGGGATCTGCTCCTCGGGCGGCAGCAGGGCCTCGGCCCGCTCGGTGTTGACGTAGACCAGGTCGCCATCGACGCGGTCGACCACCGCCGAGGCCAGCTCGCCCTGGTGGCGCAGCGCGTCCTGGAAGAGCTGCTCCCGCTCGGCGTCGCGGAGGCGGCCGAAGATCACCTTGCGGGCGGTGGTGGCGGCGCCGTCGAACTTGTCCGGCGGGATCGGGTCGTAGCCGCCGTCCTGGTGGATGCCGGCGGTCAGCGCGCCGCTGCCGGGGTCGATGCGGACCTCCACCTCGCCGGTCGGCTCGTAGCGCTGCCGGTAGGCCTCGGCCAGGGCCTGCTCGACCACCTCCAGCAGCGCCTCCTTGGAGAAGCCCTTCTCCTGCTGGAGCTGCTCCAAGGCCGGCAGCAGCTCCGAGAACATCATGCTGATGGCGGCACCTCGGGCCCGGGATCGCGGCGCCCGCCGAAGTCAACCGCGCCCCGCGCCTCGATCAGCTGGTCCAGGGCGACGTCGATCACCCGGCCGCTCCGGGCCACGACCCGCAGGCCCGCCGCGCCGGCCTCGACCAGCGGACCCTCGACCACCGTCTCCGCGTCGCCACTGCGAAATCGTAGACGGACTCTGCGCCCCACGTATCGCGCACAGTCTTCGATCCCCCGCAGCGGGCGCTCGGCCCCCGGGGAGGAGACCTCCAGGTTGGCGTCCACCAGCCCCACCGCGGGGTCGTCGAGCAGCGGCCGCAGGGCGCGCGAGATACGGGCGGTGGTCTCCAGGTCGACGCCCGCCGGCGAGTCCACGAAGACCTGCAGCACGCGCCGGCCGGCCGGGCCCTGGAGCTTCAGCTCCCAGAGCTCGCAGCCGCTCTCGCGGACCACGGCCGAGACCGTCTCCTGAAGCGCTTCTGGATCGGCTCCGCCGGGGAGCTCAACGGCCATGGTCACCGGGGCAGCCTAGGACCGCCGTGACTGCTCCCAATCGCGCCAGGCCACCAGCAGCGGGCTGGCGTTGAAGATCGAGGAGTAGGTACCGGAGACGATGCCGATCAGCAGCGCCAGGGCGAAGCCCTTGATCGACACCGGGGCGATCACCAGCAGCGCCAGGAGCACGAAGATGACGGTCATCGAAGTGTTCAGCGACCGCGCCATCGACTGCACGATGGCCAGGTTGACCACCGACTCGAAGTTGGCCTTGGCCAGGCGCTGGGCCCCGCCCATCTTCAGGTTCTCGCGGATCCGGTCGAAGATGACGATGGTGTCGTGGACCGAGAAACCGACCACCGTCAGGACCGCGGTCACGAACAGGATGTCGATCTCCCCGATCGCCAGGTTGAAGACCTTGCCCAGGATCGAGAAGACGCCGGTCAGCACGAAGACGTCGTGGAGCAGCGCGATGATCGCGCTGATGGCGAACTTCCAGCGGCCCACCCCGGGCACCGAGAAGCGGAAGTAGAGGTAGATCACGATGCCCACGCAGGCGATGGTGATCAGCGCCGCCGCGGTGTAGACCAGCTGCGCCGCCACCGCCGGCCCCACGGTGTCGAAGGTCTCGACCGCCTTGCCCCCGGTCGGCGAGGGGCCGAACTTGGCCTCCAGGGCATTGCGCACGTCCTGGTCGTTGGGGTGGAGGTTGCTGGTGGCGGTGGGCAGGGGCTTGGTGGTGATGATCGCCCGGCCCCCACTCGCGCTCTGGATCACCGCCGCGACGTGGAACTGGTCCATCTCCTTCTGCACGTCGGCCAGGTTGGTGCCGGCCCTGTAGTGGAGGGTGATCCGGTCGCCGCCGGTGAAGTCGATGCCCAGGCGGAAGCCCATGGTGGCCATCGAGATCATGCCCGGCACGATGACGATCAGCGAGAGCAGGAAGAACCAGGTGCGCTTGCCGAGGATGTCTTTCACTGGACCTTCTCGACGGCGAAGAGGCCGGCCCGGCGCAGGGACGGGAAGCGGATCGCGACCTGCAGGAAGAGGTGGGTGACGATGACCGCGGAGAAGAAGCTGATCACCACGCCGAGGCCCAGGGTCAGCGCGAAACCCTTGGCCAGGGTGAAGCCGGAGGAGACGAAGCGGTCGTGGAAGAACAGCACCGCGCAGGTGATCAGGGTGCTGATGTTGGAGTCGCGGATGGCCGGGAAGGCGCGGTCGCGGGCCGCCTCCACCGCGGCCGCCAGCGAGCGGCCGTTGCGCAGCTCCTCGCGCAATCGCTCGAAGATCAGCACGTTGGCGTCGACCGCCATGCCCACCGAGAGCACGAAGCCCGCCAGGCCGGCCAGGGTCAGGGTGACCGGGATCAGCTTGTAGAGCGCCAGGGTGATCAGCGCGTAGAGCGCCAGGGCCAGGCTGGCGACGACGCCCGGCATCCGGTAGTAGGCAACCATGAAGAGCACCACCACGGCCAGGCCGAGGGCGCCAGCCTCGAGGCCCCGGCGGACCGAGTCGAAGCCCAGGGTGGCGCCCACCGAGTTGGCCTCCACGATGCTGATCTTGCCCGGCAGGCGGCCGGCGTTGAGGGTGGCGGCGAGGTCGTTGCGGTAGTTGGCGTCGGTGCTGACGTTGCCGCCGGAGATCTGCACGCTGCCGTTGGTCAGGGGCTGCTGGACGGTGGCGTCGTTGATCATCTGGTCGTCGAGGTAGATCGCCAGCAGGTTGAGCGGGGCGGTCGCGCTGGGCATCGACTGGCTGGCATTGGCCAGAAGGGTGGTGCCCTGGTCGTTGAGCGTGAAGTCGACCGTCGGCTGGCCGGTGGTCTGGTCGACGCCCACGCTGGCGGTCTGGATCATGCTGCCGTCGAGGCCGAAGTAGTGGGGCACGGCACCGGTCGGGATGCACTCCAGGGTCGAGGTCGAGGCGACGCAGTTGCCCGGCGCCGAGGGGCCCTTGGGCGAGAGGTCGACCAGCTCACCAGGCGGGACCTGCTTGGGGCTGACCGCCTCGTCGCCGTAGTCCTTGACGTGGATCTTGCCGTCCGGACCGGGGGTGGCGTTGAGCCAGGTCCGCAGGGTCAGCTTGGCGGTCTTGCCGATCAGGGTCACGGCGCGGTCGAAGTCCACGCCGGGAAGCTGGACCACCACGCGGTTGGCGCCCTGGGCCTGCACCGAGACCTCGTTGACGCCGATGCCGTTGACCCGGCGCTGCATGACCTGGACCGTCGAGTCCTGGGCCACCGACATGGTCATGCCCTTGGGGATCGAGGTCGGGTCGATCTCCAGCACGATCTCGGTGCCGCCCTGGAGGTCGAGGCCCTTGTGGATGTAGACGTCACGACCGAGGAGGTTGGGCGGGGTGGCCAGGCGGGCCGACAGGGGGATGTGGTTGGCCCAGCGGTAGACGTAGGAGTAGCCGTCGACGAAGAGCGCTGCCAGGGCCACGACCGCGACCGCGGCGGCGACGTAGCGGTTGATGCGCAAGCGACCCTTCTCCCCTAACGCGTTGTGGTGCGATTTCGGATCAAAATGCGCCCCCGGGGGAGGCGCGACTGCGGATTATAGCGGCGGCTCGGCGGCGGCGACCGATCCGGCGTCGGGACGGGACGCGGGCCGGCCAGCCCCGGCCAGCCGCGCCGCCGCGAATGCCTCGAAGGTTCCCGCCAGGATCGCGGCCCGGGCCTGGCGCATCAGGGTCAGGAGGTGGTGGAGGTTGTGGATGGTGAGCAGGCGGTGGGCCAGGAGCTCGCCGCGGAGGTGCAGGAAATGGAGCTGGGCGCGGGTGTGCCGCTGGCAGGCGGCGCACCCGCAGCCGTCCTCCAGGGGGCGGGGGTCGCCCGCCAGGGCGGAGCGGCGCAGGTTGAGGCGGCCGGGCCCCACCAGCGCCGTGCCGGTGCGGGCCAGGCGGGTGGGCCAGACGCAGTCGAAGAGATCGCAGCCGGCGGCGACGGCGGCGAGCAGCTCGGGTTGGGAGCCCAGGCCCATCAGGTAGCGCGGCTTGTCCGGTTCGAGCTCGGCGGTGACCGCCAGGGTGAGAGCGCGCTGGAGATCGGGGGGTTCGTCCAGGCTGAGGCCGCCGATGCCGTAGCCGGGGAAGCCGAGGGCCCGGACGGCCCGGGCGCTCTGGGCCCGGAGGGTGGGGTCGAAGCCGCCCTGGACGATGCCGAACAGCTCGCTCCGGGGGCTGCTCCAGGCGGCCTGGCAGCGGGCGGCCCAGGCGTGCGTGCGGGCCGCGGCGTCGGCCGCCCGGGCGGCGCCGGCGGGGTACGACAGGGGCTGGTCGAGGACCATCATGACGTCGGGAGCCAGCGCCTGCTGGATCTCGACGGCCGCCTCGGGGGTGAGCAGGCGGCGGGTCCCGGCGGGGTCGGCGAACTCCACCCCGGCGTCGCTGACGCTGGCGCCCGGCACGGCGGGCCGGCGGGCCAGGCTGACGGCCTGGTAGCCGCCGCTGTCGGTGAGCAGGTTGCCCTCCCAGCCGGTGAAGGCGTGGAGCCCGCCGGCGGCGGCGACGGCCTCGGGGCCGGGAGCCAGCCAGAGATGGTAGGCGTTGGCCAGGACCATGCCGGGGCCGAGGCGGCGGAGGTCGTCCGCATCCAGCGCCTTGACGGTGCCCCGGGTGCCGACCGGCATGAAGGCCGGGGTCTCGATGGTGCCGTGGGGCAGGTCGAGCAGGCCGGCGCGGGGCGTGGTGGCGTCCCCGGCGAGAACCTCGAACCTCACGGCGCGAGCCAGGCCGGGCGGGCGGCCGGCCGGCGTGACCGCGCGGTCACCCGGAGCCGCCGCCGGGCGCGGGCTCCAGCAGCATGCAGTCGCCGAAGCTGAAGAAGCGGTAGCCGCGGGCGACGGCCTCGCGGTAGGCGGCCAGGATGCGCTCACGGCCACTGAAGGCGGCCACCATCACCAGCAGGGTGCTCTTGGGGAGGTGGAAGTTGGTCAGCAGCAGGTCGGTGGCCCGGAACTCGAAGCCGGGGCGGATGAAGATGTCGGTCGAGCCGGCGTCGCGGCCGGTGGCGGCGGCGGCCTCCAGGGTCCGGCAGACGGTGGTGCCGACCGCCACCACGCGGCCGCCGCGGCGGCGGCAGGCGGCGACGAGGGCCCGGGTCGCGGCGGGGACGGCGTAGGCCTCGGAGTGCATCCGGTGGTCGTCGAGGTCCTCGACCCGCACCGGGCGGAAGGTGTCCAGGCCGACCCGCAGGGTCAGCGGCGCGATCTCCACCCCGGCGGCGCGGAGGCGGTCGAGCATGGCGGCGTCGAAGTGCAGCCCGGCGGTGGGGGCGGCGGCGGACTCCAGGGCCGGCGGAGCCCACTCCTCGGGGATCGCGCCGAGGCGCAGCGCGGCGGCCACCGACCAGCCGGCCGGCGCGGCGTAGACCGTCTGATAGCGCGAGGGGTCGGCCAGGGGCTCGTGGATGTAGGGCGGCAGGGGCAGCTCGCCGATGTCGTCGAGCACCTCGCGGAGGCGCCCCGGCGGGTCGAAGCGCAGGGTCCGCTCGCCGTCGGGGCGCTCGGCGACCACCGTCGCCGCCAGCCCGCCCGGGAGGTCGAACCGCAGGGCCTGGCGGATCAGCCGGCTGGGCCGGGTCAGCGCCGCCCAGGTGTCGGCGCCGACCTCGTGGAGCAGCAGGATCTCGGCGTCGTGGCCGTCGAGGGTGAAGCGCACCCGGGCCGGGATGACCCGGGTGTCGTTGACCACCAGGAGGTCGCCGGGCCGGAGCAGGGAGGGCAGGTCGGCGAAGGCCAGGTGGCGGGCCGCGCCGGCGGCGGGAAGGTGGAGCAGGCGGGAGTCGCCGCGCCGCTCCGGGGGCCGCTGGGCGATCAGCTCCGGCGGCAGGTGGTAGTCGAACTCCGACAGGCGCAGGGGGGTCAGGAGAAGAGCTCGGGCTCGATACCCCGCCGATCAGGATCGGCGCGGCCCCCCTCTCGCTGCCAGGCCGCCGGCGGGGTCAGGCCGAGGTGGGTGTAGGCCAGGGCGGTGGCGACCCGGCCGCGCGAGGTGCGGGCCAGGAAGCCGAGCTGGATCAGGTAGGGCTCGAACACGTCCTCCAGCGTCTCCCGCTCCTCCGAGACGGAGACCGCCAGGGTGTCCACGCCGACCGGGCCGCCGCCGTACTTCTCGACGATGGTCCGCAGGATGCGCCGGTCCAGCTCGTCGAGGCCGGAGGCGTCGACCGCCAGCAGGTCCATGGTGGCGGTGACGGCGGCGGCGTCGATGCGGCCGGCGCCCTTGACCTGGGCCCAGTCGCGGGCCCGCCGGAGCAGCCGGTTGGCGATCCGGGGGGTGCCCCGGGAGCGGCCGGCGAGGAGGTCGGCGCCGGCCCCGTCGATCTCGATCTCCAGGATCCGGGCGGAGCGCAGGACGATCGCCCTGATCTCCTCGGGGGTGTAGAACTCGAGCCGGTAGACGGCGCCGAAGCGGTCGCGCAGCGGCGAGGAGAGCATCCCCTGGCGGGTGGTCGCCCCGATCACCGTGAAATGGGGCAGGCTGAGCCGCATCGACTGCGCGCCGGCGCCCTTGCCGGCGACCCAGTCGAACTTGAAGTCCTCCATCGCCGGATAGAGCGATTCCTCGACCGGCCGCGAGAGGCGATGGATCTCGTCGATGAAGAGGATGCCGCCCTCCTCCAGGTTCATCAGGATCGAGGCCAGCGCGCCCTGGTGCTCGATCGCCGGGCCCGAGGTGACACGCAGGTCGGCCTCCATCTCGCCGGCCAGGATGTTGGCCAGGGTGGTCTTGCCCAGGCCGGGCGGGCCGCAGAGGAGGACATGCTCCAGCGCCTCACGGCGCCGCCGGGCGCCGCCCAGGATCAGCTCCAGGTTGAGCTTGAGGGGCGCCTGGCCGATGAACTCGTCCAGCCGGCGGGGGCGGAGGGTGACCTCGTACTGCTCCTCGCCAGCGGCCTCCTCGGGCTCCAGGACCCGCTCCTCGGTCATGGGATCAAGTCTGGCAGGCTGTCAGCGCCGGCTGTCGAGGGCCTTGAGCGCCGCGGCGACGGCGGCC
>DASZGP010000243.1:0-2532 GCA_035938695.1 Candidatus Dormiibacterota bacterium
TGACCTCCGGCCGGCCGGCTTCCAGCCGCGCCGGCCGGAGGTCACCCCTTCGCCGGGTGGCCGCCCTCAGCGGGTGGCGCTGGTGAAGTTGAAGCCCTCCAGCGCCACCGCCGGCACGCGGGCGGCGCTGGTGTAGTCGTAGTCGTCGCCCGGCTCCAGCGTGGTGGCCCTGGTCATCGCGATGACGCCCGAGAACGCCTCCATCACCGACTGCGTGAAGCGCAGGTCCTTGATCGGGCGAGTGACCCTGCCGTTCTCGATCAGGAAGGTGCCGTCGCGGGTCATCCCGGTCAGCGAGCTGCGGCGAGGGTCGACGATGTTGACGTAGTGCAGGCGGGTGACCCAGACGCCCCGCTTGATCCCCTCGGTCAGGGATTCCCGGCTGGGGGCGTCGCCGCCGGCCATGAAGAGGTTGGTGGCCCAGGCGCCGAAGGGGTTGGGGGCGGGCAGGCCGTGGCCGGTCGACGCCACGCTGGCCCTGGCCGCCGAGGCCAGGTCGTGGACCAGGCCGGTGGCCACGCCCTCGGTGATCAGGTCGACCCGCCGCCTCGGCACCCCTTCGAAGTCGAAGGGCAGCGGCAGGCCGGCGGGGTCGAGGCCGTCGTCCCAGATCGAGACCTGCCGGCCGGTGATCCGCTCGCCGGGGCGCATGAAGCTGCGGCCCTCCTCCACCGCCAGGCCGTTGAAGCCGATGTAGGAGAGGTACTGGAGCAGGTCGCCGACGGCGTATTCCTGCAGCACCACCGGCAGCACGCCGGGCTCGATGGCCTCGGCGTCCCTGGTGCTGAGCGCCTTCTCGACCGCCTCCCGGCCGGCCTCCTCGGCGTCGACGTCGGCCAGGCGGGCCGAGCCCCGGTCGGCGTAGCCGCTGCCGCCGTCGCTCATGGTCACCACCCGGAGCTCGGCGATGGCCCGGGGGGCGTGGACGAAGAGGCCGCGGCTGTTGGCCACCGCGTACTCGGTGACCCCGGTGCTGAGGGCCCCGAAGGCCCGCACCCCGGCGGCGTCGGCCTGGCGGCAGATGGCGCCGACCCGCGCCGCCCGGTCCTCGGGGGTGGCGTCGGCGGTGGCTTCGTCCAGGGCAACCGTGGCGGTCTCCGCCGGCGGCGCCAGCAGCGGCGGGTCGTCCCGCTCGGGCTGGAACCTGGCCGTCTCCTCCGCCCGGGCCAGGACGTCGCGCAG
The DNA here is from genome assembly GCA_035938695.1 of Candidatus Dormiibacterota bacterium. GTDB lineage: Bacteria > Chloroflexota > Dormibacteria > DASZGP01 > DASZGP01 > DASZGP01. The sequence continues at coordinate 1,183 of DASZGP010000243.1, forward strand.
CGAGGCCTCGTCGAGCTGGTTGGTGGCGGCCACCCCGGCCCGGCTGCCGCTGATCACCCGGACCCTGACCACCACCCCCGACTCGCGCACGTTCTGGTGGATCTCGCTGTTGGCGAAGCGGGTCAGGGCGGTGTCCTTGCGGGTCACGATGACCTCGGTCCCGTCGGCCCCGGAGGCGTCGAGGATGCTCTCGGCCAGGCGGCGGGTCTCGTCGCCTTCGATCCCGACCATCACGCCACCCCCACGCGGACGCCCTGGAACCGCGCCGGCGCGGCGCCGTGGCCCACCCGCATGACCTGGCCCGGCTGGCCCTTGCCGCAGTTGATGATCCCGAACATCCGCCACTCGGGCTCGGCGGCCAGGGCGTCCATCGAGTTCCAGAACTCGGGGGTGATGCCGCCGTAGCTGCCGTTCTTGTAGAGCCTGCCCAGCTTGCCGCCCTTGATCTCCCGGGCCAGCTCGACGCCGAACTGGAAGTTGAGGCGGCGGTCGTCGATCGACCAGCTCTTGTTGGTCTCCAGGTAGACGCCGTCGCCGGTCTCGGCGATCATCCGCTCCAGGCTGGAGTCGCCCGGGACCAGGTTGATGTTGGTCATCCGGATCAGGGGGATTCGGGCCCAGCCGTCAGCGCGCATCGAGCCCATCGAGCCCGCTTCCCGGCGGAATCCCTGCTGCCCCAGCTGGGCGGCGGTCTCGCGGCTGGTCAGGTAGCCCACGAAGAGCCCTTCGTCGATCAGCTTGACCCGCTGCGCCGGGACCCCCTCGTCGTCGTAGCCGAAGCTGCCCAGCGCGCCCGGCACGGTGGCGTCGGCGACGATGCTGACCTTTTCCGAGCCATAGCGGAGGTGGCCCAGCATCTCCGGCATCATGAAGCTGGTGCCGGCGTAGGCCGCCTCGGTGCCGTAGACCCGGTCCAGCTCGGTGGGGTGGCCGCAGGACTCGTGGACCTGGAGCGCCATCTGGGAGGCGTCGATTACCACCGTGGTGACCTTGGCCGGGCAGGGCTCGGCCCGCAGCAGGGCGGCGGCCTCGTCGGCCAGGCGGGGCGCGTTGCCGACCAGGTCCATGGCCTGGACGTACTCCCAGCCCGCCTGGGCCACCTCGCGGCCGAAGGAGTTGGGATAGCTGCGCTTCTGCGTGTCGTCGTCGCCGACCGCGCTGCACTCGATCGCGGCGCCGGTCTCGAACCACTCCTGCTCGACCTCCGCGCCCTCGGTGCTGGCGAACAGCTTCCACTGCTGGTTGGCCTCGCAGCTGGCCTCGGCGACCCGGATCGCGGCGTTGCTCCGGAGCCCCCGCTCGGCCTCCAGCAGGAGCTTGATCTTGGTGTCGACGCTGACCCCGAAGGGG
>DASZGP010000244.1:0-1904 GCA_035938695.1 Candidatus Dormiibacterota bacterium
CGGTCGAGCAGCTCGGCCTGGGTGTCAGGCGACGCCAGCTCCATCAGGTCGCGGCCCATCAGCGCCTCCAGCCCGTAGCCGGTGATCGTCAGGTAGGCGTCGTTGGCGTAGACCAGCCGGCCGGCCTCGGTGATCACCAGCCCCTCGCCGAGCTCGCCGATGGCCGCCAGCAGGGTCGAGAGGCGCTCGCTGTCCCGCGCCCTCTCCAGCGCCGCGGTGACCGCCACCGCGTAGTCGTGGATGCGGTTGACCTCGTCGCTGCCGAACAGCGGGGTCACCGGCCCGGCCACCAGCACCAGCTTGCCCTCGCCGTGCCTGGTCCGCAGCGGCACCTGGATCTGGTTCCGATCGCGACCCTTGCCCGGCGTCTCGGCGGCGGCCAGCACCGCCGCGACCTCGGATCCGTCCAACCCCTGGGTGACCACCGGGCCGTGCGGGGAGACCAGCACGCCACCCTCGGCGCCGAGCAGGCGGACGGCCCCGTCGAGGGCCCGGGAGGCCATCGTCAGCTCGTCGGGGGCGATGGCGATCAGGGTCGCGGTGGCGCTGCGGTAGAGGTGCTCCTCCTTGGCCCGCCAGAGCTGGCGCAACCACCGCGGCGGCGCGAACGACGAGTACAGCAGCGGCACCGTCGCCAGCGCCACGATCTGCAGCGCCGGCTGCAGCAGCGGGCTCTCACCCTTGCCGGTGGCCGCCTCGACCACGTAGCCCGCGACCGCCACGGTGATCGCGAAGGCCAGCCCGGCGTACCCCACCGAGAGGGCGCGCAGCCGCGCGCGCTGGACGTAGGGCCGGCTCCGCGAGATGCGCCAGAAGGTGAACGCCGGCTCGACGATGCAGGCGGACCAGATCAGCACCAGCAGCGCGCCGACCGGGCCGGAGACGGCGGGATTGCGGGCCACGAATCCCAGCAGGGGCATCACCAGGGCCAAACCGGTGACGCCCGCCACCACCCAGCGATAGGCGCGATGGCGCCAGACCGGCATCGGGGCCAGGGTGCGGCGGAGCTCGATCAGCGCGTAGCCGGAGCCCATGAAGCCCAGCAGCGTGACCTGCTGCACCCCGGGAACGGAGGTGATCGGCCGGCCCCCCAGGGTGAGCTGGGAGGTCACCAGGATGGCCCCCAGCAGGCCCAGGGCGGTGGCCAGCCAGGCGCGACTCCGGCCCCGGTAGCGGACCCAGTGGGCGGCCGCCGCGACGCCCAGGAGGCCGAAGGCGATGTTGGGCGCGTGAGTCAGCATGACCTCAGTTGTGAACGAAACGTGAAATTCCTTGAGCAGATCGTGCTCTTTACGCCACCGATTACGGTAAAGGAACGGTAAATCGCCGGATCAGCCGGCGATCGCCGCTTCCAGCCCGAGCCGGGCCGCCCGGCGGGCGGGGAGCGCCGCGGCGGCCAGGGCCCCGGCCAGGACCAGCGCGAAGGCCGCCAGCAGCGGCCCGGCCGGGACCACTAGGTCGGTGATCCCCTGGAAGCCGAGCGCCGCCACCAGCGCCAGGCCGCCGGCCAGGCCCGCGGCGGCGCCGCCGAGCAACCCCAGAGCCACCACCATCAGCGCCTCCAGGTGCACCGTCAGGGCCAGCTGGCCGCGGGTCATCCCCAGCACGCGGAGCAGGCCGAGGTCCCGGGTCCGCTCGACCACGGCGAGGCTGAGGGTGTTCATGACCCCCAGCAGGGCGATGGCCACGGCCAGCAGGACCAGGGCGTCGACCAGCGCCACCGGCCGCTCGACGGCGGCGGCCTGGGCCATGGCGTACTGCACCGGGTCGCTGACCGAGACGCCGGGGAAGCCGGCGGCGCCGATGTCGACCTCGCGGCGGACGTCGGCCGCGCCGAATCCCGGACGGGCCTTGACGAAGGCCGTCCTGATGGTCGGGTTGTGGTAGCCGCGGCGGTAGGTCTC
>DASZGP010000245.1:0-21492 GCA_035938695.1 Candidatus Dormiibacterota bacterium
GGCCAGCTGGAGCTGAGCCCCGACCCCGAGCCGGACGTCGCCACCGCCCTGGCCCGGGTGGACGCGCTGATGGCCCGGGTCGCCGCTGCCCTGCCGGGGATCGCGCTCCACGCCGGCGGCACCAATCCCTGGCACACCCGCGAGGAGCTGGGGCTGCAGACCGACCGGCCCCGCTACCGGACGATGCAGGCCCACTTCGAGGCCCTGGGCCCGGCGGGCACCCGGATGATGCGCCAGACGGCGGCGCTGCAGGTCAGCCTGGACCTCGGCGGCGGCCCCGCCGCGGGCGAGCGCTGGCGGCTGCTGAACCTGGCCGGCCCGGCGCTGCTGGCGGCCTTCGCCAACTCCCCCCGCCTGGAGGGCCGCGCCACCGACCTGGCCAGCGCCCGCTCCTGGATGTGGCAGGGCGCGGACCGCAGCCGGACCGGCTTCGAGATGGCCCAGGTGGGCCCGCCCGGCGGGGAGGTGGCGGCCTACACCGACTTCGCCCTGGGGGCCGCGGTGATCCCGCTCCCCCGCGCCAACGGCGAGACGGAGGCCGCCAGCGGCGCCGACCTGCGCGGCTGGCTGGCGAGCGGCGGCGCGCGTCCCGACGGGGACGACCTCGACCACCACCTGACCACCCTCTTCCCGCCGGTCCGGCCGCGCCGCCACCTGGAGGTGCGCTACCTGGACGCCCTGCCCCGGCGCTGGGCCGAGGTGGCGATCGCGGCGCTGGCCACCCTGGCCTACGAGCCGCGGGCCCGCCGCGCGGCGTTGGAGGTGGCCGAGGCCGCGCCGCGGGGGCCCGCCGCCTGGGCCGAGGCGGCCGAGCACGGGGTGCGCCGGCCCGGCGCCGCGGCGCCCGCCCTGGCCCTGCTGGAGATCGCCCGCGCCGGCATGGACCGGCTGCCCGCCGGCTACCTCGGGACCACCGCCCCGAGCCGCACCGACGAATACATCGAGCGCTTCACCGCCGCCGGCCGGACCCCGGCCGACGACCAGCTGGAGCGTGCCCGCACCCACCCGGAGGAGCCCCTGCCATGGACGTGAAGGAAAGGATCGCGATGGACCTGGAGGAGGCCAGGCGGCGGACGGAGACGCTCCTGGCCCCGGTCGACGACGCCCGCTTGATGGCCCAGCAGGACCGCCTGATGAGCCCGCTGGTCTGGGACTACGCCCACGCCGGCGTCTTCGAGGAGCTCTGGCTGGTGCAGCAGCTGAGCGGCTCGGCGCCGATCGACGAGCGCCTGATGCACCTCTACGACGCCTTCGAGAACCCCCGCGCCAAGCGCGCCGAGCTGGCCCTGCTCGACCGCCACCAGGCCATGGCCTACCGCGACCAGGTGCGCAACCGGGTGCTGTCGATCCTCGAAGAGGTCGACCTGGAGTCGGACGACCCCTTGCTCCAGCGGGCCTTCGTCTACCAGATGATCGTGGAGCACGAGCACCAGCACGACGAGACCATCCTGGCCACACTGCAGCTGCTCCAGGGCGGCTACCGCCCCGCCCTGCCGGCCACCCCGCCGGGGCGTGAGGTGGCCCGCGACGCGGTCCGCGTGCCGGCCGGCGACTACCCCGCCGGCACCGACGACCACGCGCCCTACGACAACGAGCACCCGCGCCATCCCGTCCGCCTGGCGGAGTTCGAGATCGACCGCTTCCCGGTGACCAACGGGGACTATGCCGCCTTCATCGCCGACGGCGGCTACCGACGGCGCGAGCTCTGGAGCGACGCCGGCTGGGAATTCGTCCAGGCGGAGGGGCTGGAGGCGCCGAAGTTCTGGCGGCGCGACGCCGGCCCGGAAACCGACCACCGGGGCCCCGCCACCGGCGACGCGGCGGTTGCCGGCGACCGCCGCGCCGGCACCGCGGCGGCCTGGCGCGTCGACCGCTTCGGCCACGACGTCGAGGTGCGCCCCGACCTGCCGGTGATGCACGTCTGCTGGCACGAGGCCGAGGCCTACGCGCGCTGGGCCGGGAAGCGCCTGCCGACAGAGTTCGAGTGGGAGGTCGCGGCCTCCTTCGACCCCGCCACCGGCGCCCAGCGCCGCTACCCCTGGGGCGACGACCCGCCCGACGCCACCCGCTGCAACCTCGACCAGTGGCTCTACGGCTGCGCTCCCGTGGGCGCCTACCCCGGCGGCGCCAGCGCCTTCGGCTGCGAGCAGATGGTCGGCGACGTCTGGGAGTGGACCTCGAGCGACTTCCTGCCCTACCCCGGCTATCGCACCTTCCCCTACGCGGAGTACAGCGAGGTCTTCTTCGGCGGCGACTACAAGGTGCTGCGCGGGGCCTCGTGGGCGGCCCGCCCGAGCGTGGCCCGGGTGACCATGCGCAACTGGGACCACCCGATCCGGCGCCAGATCTTCGCCGGGTTCCGGCTGGCCTCCGGCGGCGAGGTCGCGTGAGCGCCCCCACCGCGCCCGCCGACGACGAGCAGCTGATCGCGCCCCTGGCGCCGATCACCATCGCCGTCCACGCCTTCGGCCAGAACGCCCAGGAGGCGCTGGTCGCCGACCTCCGCCACGGCCTGCGCCAGGTCCCCAAGACCATCCCCCCGCGCTGGTTCTACGACGACCGCGGCTCCGAGCTGTTCGAGGCCATCACCGAGCTGCCGGAGTATTACCAGACCCGCACCGAGGCGGCCATCCTGCGGGCCCGCGCGGCCGAGATCGTGGGGGCGGCGGCGCCGGAGAGCATCGTCGAGCTGGGCGCCGGGGCCAGCACCAAGTCGCGCATCCTGCTCGCGGCGGCGGTCCCGCGGGGCCTGCGCTGCTTCGTCCCGTTCGACATCAGCCAGGGCATCCTGGCCCGGGCCGCGCACCAGATCGTCGAGGAGTTCCCCGGCCTCAACGTCTACGCCCTGGTCGGCGACTTCGCCGGCCACATGTCCGAGATCCCCCGCTTCGGCCGGCAGATGGTGGTCTTCCTGGGCAGCACCATCGGCAACTTCGACCCCGCTGACCGGGCGGCCTTCCTGGCCCAGGTCCGCGGCATGCTGGCCGACGGCGACAGCTTCCTCCTCGGCGTCGACCTGGTCAAGGACCGCGACGAGCTGGTCCGCGCCTACGACGACGCCGCCGGCGTCACCGCCGAGTTCAACCTCAACCTGCTGGCGATGGTCAACCGCGAGCTTCAGGCCGACTTCGACCTCCACGCCTTCCGGCACGTGGCGCTGTGGAACGACGCCGAGTTTCGGATCGAGATGCACCTGCGCTCGCTCCGCGACCAGCGGGTGGCGATCCCCGGCGCCGGCCTGGAGGTCGACTTCGCCGCCGGCGAGACGGTCAGGACCGAGATCAGCGGCAAGTACACCCGGGCCTCGGTCGAGGCGGCCTTCGCCGAGGCCGGTCTCCGGCTCGACGCCTGGTACACCGACGATCACAGCCGGTTCGCGCTGGCGCTGGCACGCCCGGTCTGACGCCCTCGCCCGCCCAGGCCCCGGCCTGAGCTAGGCTGCGACGGTGCCAACCCTGCGCGCCGGCCGGCGCACGCGGATCGTCGCCACCCTGGGCCCGGCGTCCAACCGCGAGCCGGTCCTGAGCCGGCTGCTCCACGCCGGGGTCGACGTGGTCCGGCTCAACTTCTCGCACGGCACCCCGGAGGAGCACGGCCGCACGATCCAGCTGGTGCGGGCGGCCGAGGCCGGGCTGGGCTGGCCGGTGTGCATCCTGCAGGACCTCGGCGGGCCCAAGATCAGGCTCGGCGACATCGCCGGCGGGGAGCTGCCGGTCCGGCGCGGGCAGCGGATCGTGATCGACCCCGACGTGGCCGTCGGCGGCGCCGGCGGCATCGGGGTCAGCTATCCCGACCTGGCCCAGGTCGTCCACCCCGGGGCGCGGCTGCTGCTGGACGACGGCAACGTCGAGCTCCGGGTGGAGCGGGTCGACGGCCGGGTCCTGACCTGCCGGGTGATCCGGGGCCGCCGCCTGGCGGCGCACAAGGGGCTCAACCTGCCCGGGGTCGAGCTGCCGCTGGCCTGCCTGACGCCCAAGGACCACGACGACCTGGCCTTCGGCGTGACCCACGGCGTCGACGCGGTGGCCCTGTCCTTCGTGCGCGACGCCGAGGACGTGGCCGGCGCCCAGGCCGCGGTGCGCGACCTCGGCGGCGACCAGCCGGTGATCGCCAAGCTGGAGCGCGCCGCGGCCGTCCGCCACCTCGAGGCCATCGTCCACCAGGCCGACGGGATCATGGTGGCCCGCGGCGACCTGGCGGTCGAGACCTCGCCGGAGGCGGTGCCGGTGCTCCAGAAGCGGGCCATCGCCATCGCCACCGCGCTGGGCAAGCCGGTGATCACCGCGACCCAGATGCTGGAGTCGATGGTCGACTCCCCCCGCCCCACCCGCGCCGAGGCCAGCGACGTCGCCAACGCCATCCTCGACGGCACCGATGCCGTGATGCTGAGCGAGGAGAGCGCCGCTGGCCGCTACCCGGTGGAGGCGGTCAGGACCATGCATCGGATCGCCATGGCGATCGAGCGCGGCCACGTCCGCCGCCCGCCGCTGCCGGCCCTGGAGGACGTCGGCGAGGTCCCCCGCGCCGTGGCCCACGCCGCCTGCGACCTGGCCGACGGCCTCGGCGTCTGCCGCCTGGTGGTCTTCACCCGCTCCGGCTCCAGCGCCCGCTTCGTCTCCAAGTGCCGCCCCCGCACCCCGATCCTGGCCGTCACCCCGCTGGCCGAGGTGGCCCGCCGCCTCCAGCTCCTGTACGGCATCCGCAGCGTGCTGGTCCCCGAGGGCGACACCGACGACGTGTTCTCCCGGGTCGAGGCGACCGTGCTGGCCACCGGCCACGGCCGGCCCGGCGACCGCGTGGTCATGGTCTACGGCCTGCCGCTGGGCACCGTCGGCAGCACCAACGCCCTCCGCGTCCACACCCTGACCGCCGCCGGCTGAGGCCCCCCTCGCCGGCCGAGCGGATCGGCCGGGGCGGCGGTCAGGTAGCGGCCGGCAGGGCCAGCAGGGCGGCGCCGACGGCGCCGGAGAGGTCGCCGAGCTCGGTGCCCAGCATCGCCGGGGGGCTCTCCGGCACGTGGAGGTGGGGTGCCATGGCGCCGCCGACGCGGTCGATGAACGGCCGGCCCAACCGGTCTCCGAGCCCGCCGCCGATGATGATCGCCTCCAGGTCGAGGAGGTTCTGGGCGTTGGCCAGGGCGATGCCCATGGCCCAGACGGCGTCGTCGACCAGCTCGATGGCCAGCTTGTCGCCGCGCTCGATGGCGGTGGCGATGGTGCCGCTGCTGAGGCGGTCGCGCTTGCGCTCCTTCATGACGTCGAAGAGGATGGTCTTCTTGCCCTTCCTGACCCGGAGGCGGGCCTCGGCCTCGATCCGGCCCCGGCCGGCGTAGGCCTCGAGGCAGCCGCGGCGGCCGCAGGAGCACTCCCGGCCCTGGTCGGCGACCAGGGTGTGGCCGATCTCGCCGGCCGAGCCGCGGCCGGTGCGGATGCGGTCCTCCAACACCAGCCCGCCACCCACGCCGGTGCCGCAGAAGACGCCCAGCAGGTTCTTGTAGCTGCGCCCCGAACCGGCCTGGTGCTCGCCCAGCATGGCCACCCGGACGTCGTTGTCGAGCACCACCGGGAGGCCGCCGAGCGCCTTGGACAGCTCCTCCGCAAGCGGGAAGCTGACCTCCATCCCAGGCACGTTGCGGGCCTGGTTGACCACGCCGTCGACGATCGTGCCCGGCGAGCCGACCCCGATCCCGGTGGCGTCAGCCAGGTCGACCTTGGCCTCGTAGGCCGCGCCCCGCAGCGTCTCCCGGATCGCCTCCACGACGTCCTCGGCGCCGCTCCGCGGGGTCAGCACCCGGCCCTTGCCGGTGACCACGCCGTCCTGCCAGACGACGGTCTGGATCTTGGTCCCGCCGAGGTCCACGCCGCCAGCGAAGGTCACCCCCACATCGTAGCCGGACGCCCGGGTCGCAGCCGGACACCCGACCTGGCGGCCCATGTCAGCCGCCGTTGAGCACCCGGGTGTCCACCGCCACCTCCAGCGCCTCGGTCGCCGCGCCCAGGTACACCCCGCGGGTCGGGGCCACGTCGCGGTAGTCGCGGCCGACGGCGACGCGGACGTGGTGGTCGCCGGCCTTGACCGGGTTGGTGGGGTCGTAGCCGATCCAGCCCCGGCCCGGGATCCAGGCCTCGGCCCAGGCGTGGGAGGCGCCGTGGCCGACGTGGCCGTCGACCCGGGTGATGTAGCCGCTGACGTAGCGCGCCGCGACCCCCATGGCCCGGGCCACGGCCAGGAAGAGGTGGGCGAAGTCTTGGCAGACGCCGCTGCGCAGCTTGAGCACCTCGTCCACCGCAGTGTACACGGTGGTTATGTCGGGCCGGTACTCGAACCTGGCGTGGATGTGCTCGGTGAGGGCGTCGAGCGCCGCCTCCACCGCGGCGCCGTCCTCGAGGTCGGCGGGCCGGAAGCGGTCGGCCAGGCGCCGCACCCCGGCGACCTGGACCACCGGGGGACGGGAGTCGAGGAAGTCCTCGGGGAAGCCGTCCTGGCCGTATGCCGACGGGGTCCCCCCGGAGCCTGACCCGGGGAGGGGCAGGTTGGGGAAGCTGCCGGTCTCGACCAGGGAGCGGCTGACGACCGCGATCTGGTCGTGGGGGGCGAGGTGGTTGAAGTAGTGGACGTGGTTGCCGAAGCCGTCGCGGTAGGAGCCGACCGCCGACCTGGGGGTGATCCGGAGGTCGAAGTCGCGGCAGTGCTGGCCGAGGCCGTCGAGGGGGCGGACGCGCAGCTCCATCACCGTCTCGGCGATCTTCCCCGAGTAGCGGAACCGGGTGGTGTGGACGACCTCCAGCCGCACTACTGCTGCCCCTGCGAGGCCCAGGCCGGCGGCGGGCTGGCCAGGTCCTGGGAGGCGTGGCGGGAGGGCTGGAAGTAGGTCGCCGCCAGCGCCTCCTCGATCCCCCCGGCGAGGTCGCCGAAGGCCCCGGCGAAGCCCACCGGGGCGGCCACCACCTCGGCTTGGTCGGAGTACTCGAAGAGCGCCTGGGCCTGGCCCAGGAGGCGGTAGGGCCGGCTCCGGGCGCCGGGCCCGTCGATCCGGGCCACCGCCGCCAGCGCCTCCCCGACGCAGTAGCGGGCGGACCGCGGCAGGGCCTGGTCGAAGAGCAGGAAGCCGGTCAGCCGCTCCGGGGTGACCTCCGCCGAGAAGCGCCAGCGGTAGGCCTCGAAGGCACTGCAGCAGCGCAGCACCGTGGCCCACTGGGCGGTCTCCGCGCCGGGGGCCAGCTCGACCAGCTTGGTGGTCACCAGCCGGGTCACGTTGGCGGCGCGCTCGAGGTACTTGCCGACCCGCAGGAAGTCCCAGGTCTGGTCGTGGACCATGGTCTCCGCGATCAGGCCGTCGACCAGGTTGACCCCCAGCTGGACCTGCCGCAGCAGCCCGTGAAGGTCGCGCCGGCGGTCGCTCTCGTCGAGCCGCCAGTAGAGGCCGTTGACCTGCTCGTAGACCTCCGAGGAGAGCGACGGCCGCACCGCCTGGGCCGCCCGCCGGGCGTCCGACACCGCGCCGTAGATCGACGGCCCGCCGGTGCCGACGATGGTCCGCTCGAGCGCCTCGCGCTGGCTCACCCGCTGGTCCAGGTCGTGGCCGCAGAGGCGCAGGAAGCGGACCCAGAAGTCGTCGCCACGATTCCTTCCCCACGAATCGGGATTCGCGGGGTCCCCGGGAACGCCGCCGCGGTCCAGCCAGAGGGTCAGGTGGTGGTCCAGCGAGCGGGCCAGGTGGTCGGCGCGCTCGAGGTCGCGACCGAGCCGGTGGAGGGAGGCGGCGACCCGGCTCAGCATGGCGCCCCCCGCCGCTCAGCCATCGCTCTCCGGCTCCTCCGCGTCGCCGGCGCCGGCCAGCACCCAGGTGTCGCGGCTGCCGCCGCCCTGCGAGCTGTTGACCACCAGCGAGCCGTGGCGCAACGCCACCCGGGTCAGCCCGCCGGGCATCACCGTGATGTCCTCGCCGCAGAGCACGAAGGGGCGGAGGTCCTGGTGGCAGTCGATCATCGTGCGGCCGTCGAAGGCCGGCTGCACCGACAGCGAGACCACCGGCTGGGCGATGTAGTCGCGGGGATGGGCGGCGACGCGGCGGCGGAAGGCGGCCACCTCGGCGGCGCTGGCGGCGGGGCCGATCAGCATCCCGTAGCCCCCCGACTCGGCGACCCGCTTGACCACCAGGCGCTCCATGTTGGCCAGCACGTGGGCCAGGTCCTTCTCCCGGCTGCAGAGGAAGGTCTCGACGTTGGGCAGGATGGCGTCCTCGTCGAGGTAGAAGCGGACCATGTCGGGCACGAAGGCGTAGACCGCCTTGTCGTCGGCGACGCCGTTGCCCAGGGCGTTGGCCAGCGCCACCCCGCCGGCGCGGCAGGCGTTGACCAGCCCGGCGGCGCCCAGCACCGAGTCGGCGCGGCCGAAGATGGGGTCGATCCAGTCGTCGTCGACCCGGCGGTAAATCACGTGGACCTGCTCCAGCCCCTGGGTGGTGCGCATGAAGACCTTGTCCCGGTCCACCAGCAGGTCGCTGCCCTCGACCAGCTCGACGCCCATCTGCTTGGCCAGGTAGACGTGCTCGAAGTACGCCGAGTTGTAGATCCCGGGCGTCAGCAGCACCACCGTGGGATCCTCGACGTCGGGCGGCGCCAGCCAGCGCAGGTTGGCCAGGAGCTGGTTGCAGTAGGCGTCGACGGCGCGCACGTGGTAGCGGGTGAAGGCCTCCGGCAGGACGCGCTTGAGCACCTGGCGGTTGGCCAGCACGTAGGACACCCCCGACGGCGTGCGCAGGTTGTCCTCCAGGACGAAGAAGTCGCCGCGCTCGTCGCGCACCAGGTCGATGCCGGCGACGTGGCTGTGCAGCCCGCGGGGCACCGGCAGCCCGCAGAGCTCGCGCAGGAACAGCGGCGAGGAGAGCACGACATCGCGCAGGGCGCGGTTCTCGTGGAGGATGCGGCGCTCGCCGTAGACATCCTCCAGGAACCGGTTGAGAGCCCGCACCCGCTGCTTCAGCCCGGCCTCCAGGCGGGCCCAGACCCCGGCCTCGATGATCCGGGGCAGGAGGTCGAAGGGAAAGATCTTGTCCACGCCGCGGTCGTCCTGGTAGACGGTGAAGGTGATCCCGTGGTCGCGGAAGGAGCGCTGGGCCAGGTCGTGGCGCCGGCGCCACTCCTCGGGGCCCATCTCGGCGACCTGGGCGTGGAGCGGCTCGTAGGGCGGGCGGGGCGCCCCGCCGGGCAGGAGCATCTCGTCGTACAGCCCGTCCCGCTCCGCCACCGAGAAGAAGCCTGCGCCTGACAAGTTGGCGACAGTCTATGTCACGTCAGGAGGCGGCGGCCTCGGTGATCTCGGCGACCAGGTCCTCGGCCAGCGGCGCCGCCCCGGTGTAGGCCGCCGCCTGGAGCTGGAACAGCCGGGCGTAGCGCCCGCCCAGCTTCATCAGGGCCTCGTGGCTCCCCTCCTCCACCAGCTCGCCGTTCTCGATGAAGAGGATGCGGTCGGCCTGGCGGACGGTCGAGAAGCGGTGCGAGATGAAGATCGTGGTCCGGCCCCGGGCCAGCGAGCGGAGGCGCTCGAAGAGCTCCCACTCGGCCTGGGCGTCGAGCGCGGCGGTCGGCTCGTCGAGGATCAGGACCCGGGCGTCGCGCATGAAGGCGCGGCCCAGGGCCACCTTCTGCCACTCGCCGCCGGAGAGGTTGACGCCCTCGTCGAACCACTTGCCGAGCATCGTGTCGTAGCCCTGGGGCAGGCGGTCGATGACGTCGTCGGCGCCGGCGCGACCGGCGGCGTCGACCACCGCCTGGCGATCGTCGACGGCCTCGACGCGGCCCAGGCCGATGTTCTCGGCGGCGGTGAACTGGTAGTTGACATAGTCCTGGAACATCACCCCGATCTGCCGCCTGAGCGCGTCGGGATCGTAGTCGCGGACGTCCACGCCGTCGATGCTGACGGTCCCCTCGGTGGGGTCGTAGAGGCGGCCGACGAGCTTGGTCAGGGTGGTCTTGCCGGCGCCGTTGCGGCCGACCACGGCGACCGTCTCGCCGGCCCGGATGGTGAAGGAGATGTCGTTGAGGACGCGCTTCTCGGAGCCGCCGTAGGCGAACGAGACGTGGTCGAAGACCAGGTCGCCGCGCAGCGGCACCGGCACCGGGACGGGGTGCTCGGGGGCGGTCATCGCCGGCTCCTTCGCCAGCAGGGTGAACAGCGAGGTCAGGTAGAGGTTGTGCTCGTACATCGAGCTGAAGCCGCTGAGCAGGCCCTGGAAGCTGCTCTGGACCGAGGTCGCGGCCTGGGTGTAGAGGGTCAGGTCGCCCAGGGTGAGCCGGCCGGCGACCGCCTGGAGCGCGACGTAGAGGTAGGTCACCGAGCCGGCGATCAGGGTCAGCGCGCCCCAGCCGAAACCGGCCAGGTAGCGCCGGGTGACCAGGCGGCGCTGCTCGTCGTAGTAGTCCTGGGCCAGCACCCGGAAACGCTCGATCATGTGGCGGCCGAGGGTGAAGAGCTTGACCTCCTTGGCATAGGTGTCCTGGGTCAGGAGCTGGAGCAGGTAGGCCATCCGCCGCCGCGCCGGCGACTTCCAGCGGGCGATGACGTAGCCCCGCCAGCCGTAGCGGGCATCGGAGACGAAGGCCGGGATCGGGGTCACCAGCGCGATGACCGCCAGCAGCGGGCTGAGGCCGATCAGCAGCGCGATCATGGTCACGAAGGTCAGCGACGTGCGCAGCAGCCCGAAGGCCTGCGAGACCATCCCCACCGGCCTGGTCATGGCTTCGCGCTGGGCCTGCTGGAGCAGGTCGTAGGAGGCCGGTTCCTCGAAGAAGGCCAGGTCCAGCTCGGCGGCGCGGCCCATGATCAGGAGCTGGACCTGCATCCCGACGCGCTCCTGGAGGAGCTGCTGGCTGATGTTGCTGAGCGTCTGCAGCAGCGAGCCGGCGGTGAAGACCACGAGCTGGATCACCGCCAGCAGGACGATCACCCCGATGGTGGTCATGACCGGCGAGCGGAGGTCGCCGAGCGGGGTGGGGACCGCCAGCCGGGCGGCGTCGACGGCGCCCGCCGCGTGGGCGTCGAGGGCGTGGTGCACCGCGATGGCGTTGACCACGCTGTTGATCAGCAGCTTGCCCAGGTAGGCCTGGATCGCCGGGATCACCCCGGCCAGCACCGTCGCCACCGCCAGGATCAGGGTCAGCGGGCGGCTGGCGCCCCACACCAGCCTGGTCACCCGGGGCAGCGCCGCCAGCGTGCCCTGGATCGAGATCAGGGTGGCCTTGACCCGGTTCTTCTCGGTGGCCACCGGATGGGGCGGGCCGCTGGGCGGCGGCGGGTGGTTGCTCACCACCCCATTGTCGACCCGCCGGTCATCCCGCCCCCGCCGGATCGGGCAGGGTCAGTCGGTGAAGGCGCCGAAGAGGTTGTTGAGCGACTCCGCCAGGGTGGGGTGGGCGAAGACCGCCTCGCGCAGCGCCGGGTGGCGCACGCCGCCCATCATCGCCACCTGGAGCATCGACATGATCTCGCCGCCCTCGATGCCCAGGATGGCGCAGCCCAGGATGCGCTCGCTGGCGCGGTCCACCACCACCTTCATCAGCCCGCGCGGCTCGTCGGTCTCGAGCGCCCGCGCCACGTGGCTCATCGGCATCTTGGCCACGCGCACGTCCAGGCCCCGCTCGCGCGCCTCCCGCTCGCCCACGCCGACGCGTCCCAGCTGGGGGTCGATGTAGACCACGTACGGCACCATCCGCCCCTCGGTGGTGGCGTCGCCGCCCTCCAGCAGGTTGGTCCGCAGGAGGCGCCAGTCGTCGTAGCTGATGTGGGTGAAGGCCGGGCCGCCGTGGCAGTCGCCGAGCGCGTAGACCCCCTCCACGTTGGTGCGCAGGCGGGAGTCGACCTTGACGTAGCCGTGGGCGTCGAGCTCGATGCCGGCGGCGGCGCAGTCGAGCTGGTCGGTGTTGGGCGTGCGGCCGACGGCGACGAGGAGGTGTGAGCCTTCCAGGCTGCGCTGGCCGCCGCCGACGGCGACGTCGACCCGCACCCCATCCACGCCATCGCCGCCGCCGGACCCGGCCGCGGTCGGGAGGGTCGCGACCGCCGTGACCGCCGCGTCGAACAGCACCTCGATGCCGTCCTCCTCGAGGATCGCGCGGACCGCGTCGGCGACGTCGTCGTCCTCGCGGGCCAGCAGCCGGCCCCCCCGCTGGACGATCGTCACCCGGCTGCCGAGGCGTCGGAAGAGCTGCCCGAATTCCAGCCCGATGTAGCCGCCGCCGACGACCACCAGGTGTTCCGGCACCTCGCCGAGCTCCATCACCGAGGTGGAGTCGAGGTACGGCACGGTGTCGAGGCCGGGGATGTCGGGGCGCGCGGGGCGGGCGCCGACGTTGACGAAGACCAGCGGCGCCGAGAGCCTCCTGGTGCCGCCGGCGTTGAGGGCCACCTCGACCTCGCGCGGCCCGGTGAAGCGCGCCTCGCCCCAGACCAGCTCGCAGTTCGCGGTCCCCTCGATGCGCTTCTGGGAACCCGCGCTCCAGCTCGACACGATCTCCCGCTTGCGCTGCCGGACCTTGGCCATGTCGACGCTGACGGGGCCGGTCAGCACCCCGTAGTCGGCGCCGCGGCGGGCCAGGTGGGCGACGCGGCCGCTGGCGATCATGGTCTTGGTCGGGGTGCAGCCCTCGTTGATGCAGGTGCCGCCGACGTGGGCCCGCTCGACGATCGCGGTTCGCCTGCCGGCCTCGGCCAGGGCGGTCGAGAGCGGCCCGCCGGACTGGCCGGCGCCGATCACGAGGGCGTCGTGGGTGGTGCTCATGCCAGCGCCCATGCTGCCATAATGGGCCGCGACGCGAGGGTCGGAAGGCAGCTGGGAGGGCGGTCGGAGGAGACTGTGCAGCAGGTCGATCACGTCATCGAGACCCGCGGGCTGGGCAAGCGCTACCCGTCAGGGGTCGAGGCCGTGCGGGGCATCGACCTGAGCGTCCGCCGCGGCGAGGTCTACGGCTTCCTGGGGCCCAACGGCGCCGGCAAGACGACCACCATGCGGATGCTGGTGGGGCTGATCAGGCCCACCGCGGGCAGCGCGGCGGTCGCCGGCCACCCCCCCGGCAGCCCCGCCGGGCTGGCCCGGATCGGCAGCCTGATCGAGGCGCCGGCCTACTACCCCTACCTCTCGGGCCGCGACAACCTGCGGGTGGTGGCCCGCTACGCCGGCTGCGACGAGAGCCACATCGACGGGGTGCTGCAGACCGTCGACCTGCTCTCCCGCGCCGGCGACAAGTTCGGCAGCTACTCCCTGGGCATGAAGCAGCGCCTGGGCGTGGCCGGCGCGCTGCTCAAGGACCCCGAGGTGCTGATCCTCGACGAGCCCAGCAACGGCCTCGACCCCCAGGGCATCGTGGAGATGCGCCAGCTCCTGCGCCGGATCGGCGAGGGCGGCCGCACCGTGATGCTGTCCAGCCACCTGCTCAGCGAGGTCGAGCAGACCTGCGACCGCATCGGGGTGATCCAGTCCGGCAGGATGATCGCCGAGGGCACGGTCGACGAGATTCGCGGCGGGGCGGCGCTGCTGGTGCGCGCGGCGCCGGCCGAACGGGCCCTCGAGCTGCTGGTCGGCGACTTCGGCGCCGACGCCGTGGCCACCACCAGGGACGGCGCGCTGCGGGTCAGGTCCACGCCCGAGCAGGCCGCGGCGATCAACCGCCGGCTGGTCGAGGCGGGCGTCGAGGTCAGCGAGCTGCGGCAGTCGGAGGCCAGCCTGGAAGAGGTCTTCCTGACCCTTACGGGAGAGGCCGGGCCGTCATGATCGGGAGCTTCGGCGCCGAGGTCCTCAAGCTGCGCAAGCGGGTCGCGGTATGGGTCCTGGGGATCATCCTGTTGGCCGTCCTGGGGCTGCTCGGCTACGGCCTCTTCTACTTCTCGCTGAAAGCTCCCGGGGTGTCGCGGCAGCTTCCCCCGGACGAGATCGCGAACGACCTCATCAGGATCCTCCCGATCAACTTCGTGGCCCAGACGGTCGGCGGGATGAGCCAGCTGGGAGCGGCGCTGGCGCTGATCCTGGGCGTGCTCAGCGTCGGCAGCGAGTATGGCTGGGGCACCCTCAAGACGATCTTCACCCAACGGCCCAGCCGGGCCCAGACCCACGCCGGGCGGGTCGCCGCGCTGGCCCTGGTGGTGGCCCTGTACGTGATCCTGGCCTTCGCGTTCTGTGCCCTCTGCAGCGCGGGGGTCGGCGCCGCCGAGGGCGACACCGGCGGCTGGCCCGGGGCCGGCGAGATCGCCGGGGGGATGCTGGCGTCCTGGCTGATCATGTTCTTCTGGACGGTGTTCGGGATGACCCTGGCCACCTGGTTCCGGCAGTCGGCGCTGGGCATCGGCATCGGCCTGACCTACGCCTTCGTCCTGGAGGGCCTGATCTTCGGCCTGCTGCGGAGCGTGACGATCATCCACGACATCCAGAAGTTCTTCCCCGGCGCCAATGCCACCGCGCTGGCCCAGGCCTTCCCGGCCCACGGCCTCAGCCGGGCCATCCGCGGCCAGCTCGTCACGCCGCTGGTCGGCGGCACCCAGGCCGCGCTGGTGCTCGGCGCCTACGTGGTCGTGGGCCTGATCGCCGGGCTGCTGCTGCTGACCCGCCGCGACGTCGTCAACTGACTGACGGCTGACCGGCCCTCCGGCCGGCCCCTGATCACTCTGGCGGCGATGCCTCCGCGCCCAGCGCGGCCACCGCGTGGCGGCGCCGTGCCCACCAGGCGCCGAGAACGGCCGCGCCGCCCACTCCGGCCGCCGCCAGCCCGGCGTCCGGCGCCCAGCCCACGGTCGACGTGTCGGGCAACCCGGTGGCGGCCCGGGCCGCCGGGTTGCCGGCCTCGGGCGCCGGCGCGAGGTCGAGCCCGGCCGCTTCCGCCAGGTCCGCATCACCGACCGGCGCTTGGACGCCATTAAGGGAGGCCATGTCCAACGAGGTCGCGCGCCAGCGGCAGGAGCGGGCGCGGGGCCAGCAGCGCACCGGGCAGGCGCTTGACCGGCTCGCCGAGCCCAGAGCGGCCGACCATGATCTGGCCAGGCCGCGAGGGATCTCCGCGCGAGCCGTCGACGGCCGAGGCCCTGACCCGGTGGAACGGGCGCTCACCACGGTGCCGGCGCAGGAGCACACGCCAGCGCAGCCGGCGCCGCGCCAGCGGGTGGGGGGAAAGGAGATGCCGGGGTTGCCGGCGGCTTGGTGGCCGGCGGCGTCGCTGGCGTGCTGGGCGAACTGTTCCGGGCCGGAATCGAGCACCAACGGGAGATCGAGAAGCGCCAGGCCGAGAGGGACCGCGAGCGTGAGGACGAGCGTGACGGCGGCTGGGAGCGGTGACGAAACGCGGGGTGGTCGGCTCGTAGCGGCTTGCCTCGAATCGCGGCCGGCGACGGGCGCCACCCCAAGTCGGTGGCCTTGTAGACAAAACGGACCCCTCCAGCGTCTACCTCAACAGGGCGGTAACGCTACCTGTAGTCTTTGCGACTTCCGGTGAGGAACCGTCCGACGTTCCCCCCGCGAGCGGAGGTTGGGGGCAGGGATTCCCCGGAGGTGGGTTTGGTCGATCACGATCAACTGCTGATCCAGGCTCTCAGGAAGGTCGAGAAGGACACCATCGACCGCATGGTGGAGTCCTTCGCGGCCTCTCTCCCTGATCACGGAGCGGCCCTTGACATTGGATCGCTCCGGACGACCCTCGGAGCGGTTCACGCCCTCTGGCTCGACGGCGACGGCCGGGCGGCGGAAGGGGGCGATCTCGTCCATGACCTTGCTGGCCGGCTTGGCCGGCGTGGCGTCCCTCTACAGGCGGTCCTCCATGCCGTGGCGCGTGCGGTCCACGTTGCTCATGGCGCGCTGGATGCGCAGGTCCGCCTGCTGACGCCAGCCGAGGGTCTGCAGGCGGCGGTTGTTGATCGCCTGCGGCAACGACTCCACGATGCGCAGGCTGTGATCTTCGGGCGGGTTGTCACAGGCCACGCCTCCCGCGAGTCCGCTGCCTCGGCCCGCACTCCGCGCGACCTCCTGGCGCGCATCGTGACCACCGAGATTCGGGACGAGGGCTGGCTGATCGAGCGGGGCCTGCGCCTCGGCGTCAACCTTCGAACGACGTCGTTCGGGTTTCTGTTGGTCCCTACCACGGCCACCGGCGATGGCGGCGCCGAGTCGATCCGCCAACGTTTGGCCGGAGCGGTCAGCTTTCCCGGCGCCGACTGCCGGGTGGACCACACCGTGATCGCCGTGCCCGACCATTCTGAACAGCCCTGGATATCCGTCCGTGACGTGACAAAGCGGATGCTGATCGCCCGGTCTGGGCTGATCGTGGCGTCCGAAGTTGGTGTCGAACCTGAGGGGATGCGCGGAGCCTACCGGGACGCGCTGACTTTGCTGCCGATCGCCGGGAAGATCGCCAGGCTGTCGGGGTCCGGCTTCGTGGATGTGACTGACCACCTCGACTTTCTGTTCGTGGCGACCTCGGATCCACGTGCGCGACACAGGTACATAGTCCCGACCCTGGGCGATGACCTGATGGCGATGTCGGCGCGGGAGCGCAGCGATGAGCTGATGGATGTTCTGGCTCTCCATCTCAGCGGAGCCGACATCCAGCGGGCACAGCACGTCTTGAACATGGGTGAGCGGACCTACCGTGAGCATCGCTCCCGTCTCCAGGCCCTCACCGGGCTGCAACCGAAGGAGGGGCGCCTGTACCTGGCCGCACTGATCAACGAGCTTGAGGCACTGGCCGAGGAGCCAGGGGGAACCGACGTCGGCTCTGGGGTCTGGACCAACGACGGCAGCTCGCGAGCCGGCCGCCCAGCGCCGGACCTGAACAGACCGGACAGCCTGGCAATCGGCTCACGCCATGTCCTCTTGTCGCGCCGCGAGATGCTTCGACGCCACATCGTCTTGCGGGCCTTCGAGCCCCGAAGGATCAGGGCGATGGGATACAGAAGATGGACGACGATGAGCCTGAGGGAGGTCGGTGGCGGAGGGTGGCACGGGCGTGGCTCCGACTGTTTGGGGAGCGCGCGCGGGACGAGGCCGGGTTCTTGGTGGGTGACCTGCGCCGGCTGCTGCGAGCCCTGAAGCTGCCTGGGGGTGGCGCCGGGGTCGTGGCGGCCACCCTTGCAGCGCGGCGGATCGCGAGCCGAGCCGCCGGGGGTCTGCGTGCCCGCCTGATGGCGGGTCAGGATTGGGCGACGGAGGCGCTGGCTGTTCAGTCGAGCGGGATCGCGGTAGCCGCCATTGTCGCGTTGGGCCTGGGCACGATTGCTCCCGCCGCCCCTGGATTCGATTCACCCACAGGCTCCCATGCTGCCGTGACTGCGTGGGCCGGAAGCGGCGCCCTCGACGGTGGAGCGCCGGCGGCCCCGAATCCCGGCGCGGACGGCGCAAGTGCTGTCGACCACGCGGCTCCGCCATCAGTTCAGGCGGTGCTTGGCCTCCACCTGCCCGGTGCGGGGTCGGCGACCCCCGAGGACAGCCGCCTGTATGCGGGGGCCGCTTCGCCGAACTACGCCAAGGATCACACCATCGTCGCGCTGGGGTACGGCGAGGCGTGCGGCTGTCGGGTGCTGTTCAGGAGCACGGACGGCGGCGCCACCTGGGACCACGCCGCCGGCCCGCCGCAGGGCAATCAAGTGGTCCTCCCGCCCGGGTATCCAACCGACCCCCGGATTTTCATCGGCAACGCAGCGGAGTCCAATGTTCCGGACTACATGACGGCAGAGTTCGGAGCCGCATTCGCCCCGCTGGCTGTCCCGCCAGGACTGATTGCGCTGTCGCCGAACTTCAACTCGGGTTCCCAGCTCGTCTACACGTCCGCCATTGGCGGCATCTGGACCACCAACCTCGCCCCAGGGGGTGCCGTGCGACTCTTGGTGGCCGATCCCTCCACCACCACAAGCCCGACGATCCTAGCGCCTCCGCCTGGCAGCGGGCAGGAGTTGATCGCGCTCGCCTCTTCACTGGCCGTAGCTCCGGGGGCCCTGCCGTCACCGTCCGATGCGGTTGGAGGCTACAGCAGGATGGTCAGTTGCGCGGTGTCCTCATCTTGCGCGGCGACGGGCTCGATCCGGTTCAGCCGCCCCGCGACCCTGGCGATCTCCCCGGCTTTCCCGGTTGACCGGACCGTCGTTGCCTACGCCGACGACCTGATCGCGCCGTCGATGGACGGCGGCTGGAGCTTCGATACGATCCCCATGCCGGTGGGAGCGGAAAGGGTCGCTTCGCTGGGACTCAGCTCGGCCTCCGGCCACGCCGTAGTGTGGGCGTTGGTGATGCGGCCGGGCGGGTACTCGGTGGATACCTGGCAGCTCACCCACACCGGCGGAGGCTGGATGCAGACCGCTCCCCTGAACGCCGCGTCGCCCTCGGCCGGCACCCTGGTGGTGATCTCGGCAACCCGCGTCCTTTACCTTCCGGCGTCAGGGGGGTTGTCCTGCACCGCTGACGGTGGCCTACACTGGTTTGGGCGATGCCCCGCCGAGCGGGGCTGATGGGGCGGCCGAGGTCGGCCGTATGGGAGGTGCAGGTCGATGTTGTCATTCGCTTTCGTGGCGGGACGCAGGGGCTGGGGAACGGGAAGTAGCGGCCGGCGCCTGCGGACGCTGCTGGCGAGCCTTGGAGTCATTGGGCTGTCGGTGGCCGGGGCCGCTCCGGTATCGGCGAGCACACCAACGGTGACCGGGAGCCTTTCGTTTGGCGGGATCGCGACGATGACGTTCGTCCCCTGCCTGAGCACCTGTGACGGCTCGTTCTCGGCTCAGGCGTCGGCCGTCTTGACCGGCTTGGACACAAGGGGCGCCCCGTATGTCGCTGTCTGGCAGTTGGCATCGATGACCACCAGCGCTTTCAGCCACACCGAGGACTGTCCCCCGTTGGTGCCCGTGCCGCCGGTCACGGGGAGCGGGTCTGCGAGCTTCAGCGTGGGCGGCGGACAGTTCCAGCGGGGCGGCACCGGCGGTTCCGCCGTGCTGAGCGGGGGATTCTCCTGGGTCGAGAAAGGGACGATCCTGATCGTGGCGCTCGGTAGCGTCACCGTTTCGGGAGCCGGTGGAACTGTCGCCAACGCCGCCATCGGCAACGACCCGGCCTCGGGCGTGGCGTCGTTCATCCCGATGCCCTGGAGCCTGCCCACGTGCGCCAACCCCGGCCCGATCAGCGTTCTGATCGCAAGCCCGAGCATCCAAATCGCCTGATTTCCAGGCGATCCGCCGGAAACGGCGGATTTTTGCCGAAGGTCCGCCGGTTTCGACATGGACATTTGCACGCACGGCGGCAAACACTGTTGACCAGCGGCCACGGCCCGAAGGGGAACCCGAGTTGAGTGATCCCGCGCGGGCGGCCGGGGGCGGCGGACAGCCAAGCACACGCCCTCCATTCCACCAAACGGCAGAGCCGGCCGTCACACCTCGGCGGCCGGCCGAGCCAAACGAAACCACAGGAGGTATCAGCAGGGAGCTAGTAGGTAGCTGACACACCAACGGGTACACTGAACATCAAGAAGAAGGGGCCGGCTGGGCTCGGAGTTTGGTGGGGACTCTCCGATCATGAGGGGAGAGTGTTCGATTCCGACGATCCGCGCGGCTCGAATCGAACATCAAGGAGGACAATCAAGTTGTCGACACCGACTCTTTTCACGCGTGCGCGACGCCGCCTCGGCGTCGCGCTCCGCATCATCAGTCTCTTCGTGCTGATCGCCTCGCCGACCATTGCGGACGCCCAGCCCGTCGCGGCAGCCGATACCCCTACCACCATTTCCGCTCCTCTAGGTAACCAGCCGCTCAGTCTGTTTGGCGAGAAGACGGCTGCGAGCGAGGGCATTACGTTTCACGTCACCGGCTACAAGGGTTTCGGCCAGGTTCGACTGATTTTCGAGACGACGCTCCCCTCGGGCGCGAAGAACGTAGGTGTCAGTGACGCAATCAATGTAGGCAAGGACTTGTGGCGAACCCAATACAAGGACAGCGCTGGCCGTACCAGCGCTAGTGACCCCTGTGGCATTCAATGTGATTTCCAGAACCCGGGGAACCAATACCCATATCTAACGATGTGCGGCGATGGCTACTGCGCCGGAGCGCGAGCGGCTGCGGTAGCTGCCACAGCTGCAACATGCTTTTTCACATTCGGCTTTGGCTGTGCTGCCGCAGGTGTCGCCGGAGCGGGCGTTGCCGCCCTCGGATGCAGCGGGGTATTCACATGTCCTGAATGCCGGCTCTATGGTCCCGAGCTAGCGCCGTTGACCTCAAACCCGTTCTACGACCTTGAGGCCCGAATCGACGTCTCCTGCCAAAACGCCGAGGACGCCATTACGGTCAACGTCATTCTCTACAACGTTGACATTTGGGACCATCCGGTCCAGATGGGAGAGGGCGGCACAGGGTGCTACGGAGATCCTCGCTACAGCGCCACAGTTTCCCACTGTAGCTCGGGGTCTCAATTTTTCGACATGCCAGCAGGCCATTGCTACGCGATAGGCGGCTCGTGGACCGCGAAGCATACGGCTTACCCGACTGGCCTCATGGAGGCTTACAGCGGGACGACAGCCTCAAACGGGGACTTGGACACACGGGAGCAGTGCCTTGACAACACGGGAGCCGCGCCGGGCCAGCCAGCCAATCCAAAGACGCCGCTAGGCGTGATCTGAGCGCCAAAGGTGCGATAATGACCACGATGATGCTGATGGTCAGGGTTCTCATCGGAGCGGCGGCGCTGGGGGCGGGCTGGTTCATTGCGCGGTGGATCGGCCCCCGTGCGATTCCCCCTACGTTGAACCGACCGGCTCGCCTATTTGCCGTCGCAGGCGTGGGCGCCGCCTTTTTGGTCGTGATGCAGGCGGTGTTCGCTTCGTTCCATTTTCCGGAAGACCTACCATCGTTCCTCATCGCGATGGCTCCGATCCCGGTCTTGGGCGCCCTCATGCGGCGTCGGTACGTTTCTTTCGACGCCAAAGGATCGTCTACCGCCTCGGAGTAGTGCGGTTTGGCCGGTCGCCATAGCAGGCGGCCGGCTGAACCCCCTGCGGATCGTCGAGGTTGGAAGGGGCGGCCGAGCTGTTGGGGGGGCCGAATCGGGCGCGGACCCGCCATTAGGGGCTTACTCGCCAAAGCCGCCCCCACTCATATGTGCTTGACAGATACTGGGCGAAGGAGCGGTTCTCCTGCATGAAAATGACCACGTGGTCGATGTCGCCGAGGCTGCCGCCGGCGGCCGGCGCCGGCCAGGGCCCGCAGCGTGTGCTCGGCCAGCAGCGGCGCGACCCCCGCCAGCGCCGCCAGCGCCCCGCCCCGCTTCAGGAAGGCCCTCCGGGTGAGGGCCGCCGAGCCTGCATCCGAAGCACCTCCCGCGATCCAGGACCGCGGAATCCTAGACTGAACGGCCTCCAAGATGACCCGACAGGTGACGGTCATCGTGGGCGCATCTTGCGGGCACCATAGACCATGACGGCAGGAGGCTGCCCGGAGCTCCTCCTACCGGTGTGGCCGCGCTCCCAGTTGTAGTAACGGAGGTAC
>DASZGP010000246.1:0-7380 GCA_035938695.1 Candidatus Dormiibacterota bacterium
GGCGCCCTGATCTATCGCGTCGCGGGAGTTGTGCTCGCGCATCCCGACGTGACGGAGACCAAGCTGCTGGCCGGCAAGGTGACGCTGGTGCACCGCGCGCTGTGGCCGCGGGTGGTGGCCGTCGGCGTGGCGCGCGAGGACTGGCAGACCGGTGGCCTGAGCCCGCAGGCGGTGGCCCTGCTGGCCGCCGTTGACGCCGCCGGGGAGGTGCGCACCGACGCCGCCGACGCGCCGCGTACCGGCACCGTTGCCGCCGCGTCCACACCGAAGGCCGCGCGCGAATTGGAGCGCGCGCTGCTGGTCCACGCCGAGCAGGTCCACTCCGCGTCGGGTGCGCACGCCAAGGTGCTGCGGACCTGGGACCGCTGGTCCGCCGCGCACGGTGTCACCGAGCCGCTGCCGCCGGTGCGCGCCGCCAAGGACGAGTTGAACCGCGTCCTCGGTCGCCTCAACCAGCGCTGGGGCACCCGGCTGCGGCTGCCCTGGCCATCCGGGGGAGGGCGGCCGTGAGCGTCGCCGCCCTGGGGAATAATCGACCCATGCAGATCGCGGATCTCCTGGAAAAGGCCGATTACCTCGGCGAGAAGGACCGCGCCCTGCTGGCGCGCGCCTACGAGACCGCGGCCAAGGCCCACCTGGACCAGAACCGGCTCTCCGGTGAGAAGTACATCCAGCACCCGATGTCGGTGACCGAGATCCTCGCCGACCTCCGGCTCGACGGTGAGACCCTGGCGACGGCGATGCTCCACGACGTCGTCGAGGACACCTACGTCACCGTCGAGGACCTGGAGCGGGACTTCGGGCCGACCATCGCCAAGCTGGTCGCCGGGGTGACCAAGCTGGAGAAGATCTCGATGGCGTCGGCGGAGCAGGTCCAGGCCGACAACATCCGCAAGATGCTGGTGGCCATGGCCGAGGACATCCGCGTCGTGCTGATCAAGCTGGCCGACCGGCTCCACAACATGCGCACCCTGGGCGCGCTGCCGCTGCCCCGCCGCCAGCGCATGGCCCGCGAGACGCTGGACATCTACGCGCCGCTGGCCCACCGCCTCGGCATGTGGCAGATCAAGTGGGAGCTGGAGGACCTGGCCTTCAGCCACCTCGACCCCGACGCCTACGCCGAGGTGGTCAAGCTGGTGCGCGGCAAGCGGCGCGAGCGGGAGGCCTTCGTCACCGAGCTGAGCGAGATCCTGGAACGCGAGCTGGAGCGCGTCGACATCCCCGCCGACATCAGCGGGCGGCCCAAGCACGTCTACTCGATCTGGCGCAAGATGGAGGGCAACACCAAGCCGATCGAGGAGATCTACGACCTGATCGCGATCCGCGTCGCGGTCAACAGCATCAAGGACTGCTACGGCGTGCTGGGCGTGATCCACTCGCTCTGGAAGCCGATCTCGGGACGCTTCAAGGACTACATCGCGATGCCCAAGTCCAACGGCTACCAGTCGCTGCACACCACCGTGGTGTCGCACAACGGCGAGCCGATGGAGATCCAGATCAGGACCCACGAGATGCACCAGATGGCGGAGTTCGGCGTCGCCGCCCACTGGCACTACAAGGAGGGCAGCAAGGCCGATCCCCGGCTGGATGAGAAGTTCGGCTGGCTGCGCCTGCTGATGGAGTGGCAGAAGGACGTCCTCGACTCCGAGAAGTTCATCGACCACGTCAAGGTCGACATCTTCCAGGACGAGGTCTTCGTCTTCACCCCCAGGGGCGACGTGCGCAACCTGCCCGCCGGCTCGACGCCGATCGACTTCGCCTACCGCGTCCACACCGAGGTCGGCCACCGCTGCATCGGCGCCAAGGTCAACGGGCGCATGGTCGGCTTGGAGACCCAGCTGCAGAACGGCGACATCGTGGAGATCCTCACCACCAAGTCGCCGCACGGCCCCAGCCGCGACTGGCTGAACTTCGCCAAGACCTCGTCGGCGCGCGAAAAGATCAGGCAGTGGTTCAAGCGCGAGCGCCGCGAGGAGAACGTGGTGCGCGGCCGCGAGCTGCTCGACAAGGAGCTCAAGCGCGTGCAGCAGCGCAGCCTCGCCGGCGTCGCCGACGCCACCCTGCGCGCGGTCGCCAAGGAGTACTCCTACGACGAGCTCAACGACTTCTACGCCGCGGTCGGCTACGGCGACATCAGCGCCCAGTCGGTGCTGCTCAAGCTGGCGGCCAAGGAGCCGCAGACCGACGGTATGCTGACGCCGATCCCGCCGATGCCGCGCGAGCGGCACACCGGCACGGTGCGCGTGCACGGCACCCGCGACCTGCTGACGTCGCTGGCGCAGTGCTGCCGCCCGGTGCCCGGCGACACCATCAGCGGTTACATCACCCGCGGCAAGGGCGTCAGCGTGCACCAGACGTCGTGCGCCAACATCCGCAACGCGCAGCACCCGGAGCGGATCATCGAGGTCGCCTGGGACCGCGACGCGCGCGAGCTCTATCCCGTCGCGCTGAAGGTCGAGGCCTGGGATCGTACCGGCCTGCTGCGCGACATCCTCGCGGTGATCGCCAACAACAACATCAACCTGACCGGCGTCGACGTGCAGGTCTACGACGACCGGACGGCGGTGATCTCGGCGTCGGTGGAAGTCGCCAGCCTCTCCGAGCTGTCCCCGCTGATGGCCCGCATCGAGCAGGTCAAGGACGTCCACACGGTGGCCCGCGACACCTAGCCGGGCGACGCGGGAGGATGGCGGATGGCGGTGCGCAGGTTCGCGGCCCGGGTGCTGGTGCTGGACGACGACGGCCGCCTGCTGCTCTTCCACTGGGCCAACCGGGCCAGGGGCACCAGCTGGTGGGCCACGCCGGGCGGCGGCCTGGAGGACGGCGAGCGCGCCGCCGACGCGGCCCGGCGGGAGCTGCGCGAGGAGTGCGGCATCGAGGCAGTCGAACTGGAGGGTCCGCTGTGGCGCTCGGACCACTTCTTCCGCTCCGGGGTCGACCTCTTCCACCAGTACGAGACCTTCTTCCTGGCCCGCGTGCCGGGCTCGGAGCCGCCGATCGTGGTCACCGGGCTCGACCCGATCGAGGCCGAGGCGTCGCTGGGCCACCGCTGGTGGACCGCGGCGGAGCTCGAGGCGACGTCGGAGCGGGTGTTCCCGATCGACCTGGGGGAACGCCTCGCCGGCCTGGCCGCGGCGCCCCGGGGCTGAGGCCGGCCTGGCGGGGCGCCCGGCCGGGCGCTCCATATAATTCAGCGATGCCGCCGATCCGATCTGTCGCGGGCATGAACGACCTGCTCCCCCAGAGGACGGCGACGTGGTCTCGGCTGGAGGCGAAGGCCGCCGAGCTCGCCGAGCTGCGGGGGTACTGGCCCGTGGTCACCCCCGTCGTGGAGCCGACCGAGCTCTTCACGCGCGCCGTCGGGGCCG
Organism: Candidatus Dormiibacterota bacterium; assembly: GCA_035938695.1. GTDB lineage: Bacteria > Chloroflexota > Dormibacteria > DASZGP01 > DASZGP01 > DASZGP01. Next base: position 3,369 of record DASZGP010000246.1, read on the forward strand.
GCACCGACGTGGTCGAGAAGGAGATGTACACCTTCGAGGACCGTGGCGGCCGCTCGCTCACCCTGCGGCCCGAGGCCACCGCGTCGGTGGTCCGGGCCTACTTCGAGGGCGGGCTGCACGACGGCCCCCAGCCGGTCCGGCTGCGCTACCTCGGCCCGATGTTCCGCCACGACCGTCCCCAGGCCGGACGCTACCGCCAGTTCTTCCAGTTCGGCGTCGAGGCCATCGGCGAGGCCGCCCCGGGGCTGGACGTCGAGGTCATCGAGCTGGCGTACGCCTGGCTGGCGGCGATCGGCGTCCCCGGCGTCAGCCTGCAGGTCAACAGCATCGGCGACGAGGTCTGCCGCCCGGCCTACCGGGAGGCGCTGCGCGACCATTTCCGGCCTCACCTGGCGGAGATGTGCGAGGACTGCCGCCGCCGCTTCGAGGTCAACCCGCTGCGGCTGCTGGACTGCAAGAAGCCGTCCTGCGTGCCCTTCCAGGCGGGCGCGCCCTCACCCGTCGACCACCTCTGCGAGCCCTGCCGCGCGCACCACCAGGCGGTCCTCGCCGGGCTGCGCGCGCTGGCCATCCCCTTCGAGCAGAACCCCCGCCTGGTGCGCGGCCTCGACTACTACACGCGCACCGCCTTCGAGCTCTGGAGCACCGACCTCGACGGCGCCCAGAACGCGCTCGGCGGCGGCGGGCGCTACGACGGCCTGGCCAAGGAGCTGGGCTTCGCGGACACGCCGGGCATCGGTTTCGCTATGGGCATGGAGCGCGCCCACCTGGCGCTGCAGCGCGCGGGGCAGGAGGACGTCGCGCCGGTGCCCGATGTTTTCGTGATCCCGGCCGCGCCGGGGAGCGATGAGGCCGCGCAGCGTGTCGCGGCCGACCTTCGCGGCGCCGCGCTGCGCACCGTGGTGAGCTTCGGGGAGCGCAGCCTCAAGGCCAGCATGCGCGCGGCCCAGAAGTCGGGTGCGGCCTGCGTGGTGATCCTGGGCGAGCAGGAGCTGGCCGCTGGAGAGGCGGCGGTGCGGAACATGGCCACGGGTGAGCAGGAGCGGGTGGCCCTGGGCGCGCTCGCGCCGGTGGTTGCCGACAGGGTTGACGCTGCGCTCGCCGCGGCCGCCGCCGGCGAGGGCGGGCTCGAGCGCGAGTCGCCGGCCGGCGCGAGGGCGTCGGCAGCCATGCCGGATGCACCCGCCGCCGCCAACGCCGCCGGCCAGCCGAGTGTGGGTGGTGGTGCCAAGCGCATGGGGTCGGCCGCGCGATGAGCTTGAAGCGCGAGCTGGGCGGCGCCCTTCGCGCCGCCGACGCCGGCCGTCATGTCCTGCTGCAGGGCTGGGTCGACCGGCGCCGCGACCACGGCGGGCTGCTCTTCGTCGACCTGCGCGACCGCGCCGGCATCGTCCAGATCGTCTTCAACCCGGAGACCGACGCCGAGGCCCACGCGGTCGCCGACGCCCTCCGCCTGGAGTACGTCGTGGAGGTCAGCGGCCTGGTCCGCCGGCGCCCGGAGGACAGCCTCAACCCCAACATGGCGACCGGCGACGTGGAGGTGGTGGCCGCGGAGGCGAAGGTCCTCAGCGCCGCGCGCACCCCGCCCTTCCCGATCAACGAGGACGTCAGCGTCGACGACCGCGTCCGCCTCCGCTACCGCTACCTCGACCTGCGCCGGGAGCGGATGCAGCGCAACCTGCGGCTGCGGGCCAGGGTCAACCGCGTCATCCGCGACTACCTCGACGCGCGCGACTTCGTGGAGGTCGAGACGCCCATCCTCTACAAGTCGACGCCGGAGGGCGCGCGCGACTACCTGGTGCCGAGCCGGGTCCACCCGGGCGAGTTCTACGCGCTGCCGCAGTCGCCGCAGACCCTCAAGCAGCTGCTGATGGTCGCCGGCTTCGAGCGCTACTACCAGATCGCCCGCTGTTTCCGCGACGAGGACCTCCGCGCCGACCGCCAGCCGGAGTTCACCCAGCTCGACCTGGAGATGAGCTTCGTCAGCGAGGCCGAGATCTTCGACCTGATGGAGCCGCTGTTCGTCGCGCTGTGGGGCCTGATCGGGGTCGAGCTAAGGGCGCCGTTCGACCGCCTCAGCTACGCCGAGTCGATGCGGCGCTACGGCAGCGACAAGCCCGACCGGCGGTTCGGCATGGAGATCGCCGACCTCACCGAGGACTTCCGGGCCTCCGGCTTCCAGGTCTTCGCCGGCGCGGTCAAGGGCGGCGGCGTGGTCCGCGCCCTGGCGGTGCCGGGCGGGGCCGGCGCGCCCCGGCGCGAGGTCGACGCCTGGGTCGACCATGCCCGCGGCCTGGGCGCCCGGGGCCTGGCCTGGCTGCCGGTCACCGACGAGCCCGGCGGCCCCGTCGCCAAGTACCTCGGCCCCCAGGAGCAGCGCGCCGCCGTCGAGCGCACCGGCGCCAAGCCGGGCGACATGGTGATCTTCGCCGCCGGCCCCGAGGGCGAGGCCGCCGAGCTGCTGGGCGCGATGCGGGTGGAGATCGCCAGGCGGCTGCGGGTCGAGCGCACCCACGAGTGGGACTTCCTCTGGATCAACCAGGTCCCGATGTTCGCCTGGAACGGCGACGACGGGCGCCTGGAGGCCATGCACCATCCCTTCACCCGGCCGATGGACGAGGACCTGCCGCTCTTCGACTCCGAGCCGCTGAAGGTCAGGGCGAGCTCCTACGACATCGTCTGCAACGGCACCGAGCTGGGCAGCGGCAGCCTGAGGATCTTCGACAGCGAGGTCCAGGCCAAGGTCTTCTCCGCCATCGGGCTGGACGAGGCGACGGCCCAGGAGCGTTTCGGGTTCTTCCTGGAGGCGCTGCAGTACGGCACCCCGCCCCACGGCGGCATCGCGCCCGGGCTGGACCGGATCACCGCCCTGCTGGCGGGGGAGGACGCCATCCGCGAGGTGATCGCCTTCCCCAAGACCCAGCTGGCCCAGGACCTGATGGCGGAGACGCCTTCGCCGGTCGACGCGGCGCAGCTGCGCGAGCTGGGCATCGCGGTGCTGGCAAAATCAGCGCCGCCGCCAGGCGGCGGAAGCGCGCAACCACCGGCGCCGCCTGGCGGTGGGAGCGCGCAACCAGCGCCGCCTGACGGCGGAAGCGCGCAACCAGCGTCGCCCGGCGGAAGCACGCCGCCGCCAGCCGGCTGACCGCCGAGCCGGCCGCCGTCGCGGTGGCGAGCACCTGATGCCTCCGGTCATCCCGCTCTTCGCGGTCGCGGTCCTGATCCTGGCCCAGCTCTTCCACCTGCTCTTCCCCCGGCGCATCACCTACCTGCGCCGCATCCTGCTGGCCGCCGCCGGGGTGTTGGTGGGGGAGGTGGCGGCGTCGACGCTGCACCTGCCGGGACCCCGCCTGGGCGACCTCCACCCGCTCTGGGACCTGCTCGCGACGGCACCGCTGCAGCTGCTCGGCAACCGCTTCCTGCGCTGACCAACCGCCGCGCGGCTAAGATGGCGTTCATCCCCGGTTCGACTCGCGGACGCGGTCGGCGGAGCTACGGAGGCTGAACATGGCGCGCAACGGATTCGCTCTGGGAGTGGTGCTCGGGGGTTTGACCGGCGTCGCGGTGGGGTATCTGCTGAGCCGGAGCGGCTCCGCCAGCAGCGAAGCGCCTCCGGCCTCCACCATCGACCTGACCCCGGCCCTGGAGCGCCGGGCGGCCCTCGCCACGGACGGCGGCGACGCCGCTCCCGCGGAGGCTCCGCGCCGGAGGGCCGAACAGGAGTGAGCCAGTTGGCGCGGAACCGGGCGGCGGCTCCCATCGAGCTCAAGATCCCCGCGACCGCGGCCTACGTGCTGGTCGCCAAGCGCACCGCCGGCGCCCTCGCCGCCACCGCCGGTTTCTCCCTGGAGGCGATCGACGAGCTGAACATCGCCGTCGCCCAGGCCTGCCAGCGGGCGATCGGGGTGGGGGAGCGGGTCTGGGGCCAGGGCCAGGCCAGCCTCAAGCTGAGCTTCCGGCTCAACGACGGCGGCATGGAGGTGGACGTTCGCACGGTGCCCAGCCGCGAGGC
>DASZGP010000247.1:0-1572 GCA_035938695.1 Candidatus Dormiibacterota bacterium
CCGTTGCTCAGCCACGCCACCGTCCCCCCGAACTGGGTCTGCTCCAGCGCCTGCACCACCGCCTGGTTGCCCTTCAGCGCCGGCAGCAGGACCATCCCCTGGATCGTCGCGAAGGCCCCCGGTAGGTTTTGCAGGTTGGTCCCCTCCCAGGTGTACGTGATGTTATCGGTCAGCGTGGGCGGGCCGAGCGTCACCCCGCTGCTGGCGAGCGTGGCCGTCATCTGCACCCCGGCCCCGCCGGTCACCTTGTAGCCGCACAGGCGCGCCTGGTTATCTCCCAGCAGCCAGATCTCGCCGTTGAAGTTGAGTTGCAGGCCGGCGGTGAGGGAGCCCGAGGCGGACAGCCCGGTCAGGGGGTTGCCGCTGAGCAGAGAGGCCACGCTGAGGCTTACCGTCCCGCCGGCGGTGAGGTTGAAGCTGAGGTCCATCGTCCCCTGGAGCGTCACGACCCCGCCGAACACCGGCACCATCGCCAGGGTGAACTCCGGCCTGGTGAAGGGCGGCATCGGCGGGAGGCTCAGGGTGTAGCTGAAGGCGCCCAGCCCCGCCTGGCCGGTCACGACGGCCTGGACCAGCGCGGCGGCGTCCGGAAGGACGACGTTGGCGCCGGTCAACTCGGCGGCCATCTTGGCGAGCGCGGCCTCGGCCGCGCCCAGGGGGTCGTCCGTCGCAAGGAAGGTGGCGCCAAGGCCGTTGAGCAGGTCGCCGGTCAGCCCCTGGATCGTCGGGGCGCCGCCGACGGGCAGGGTGACGCTGACGCCGCCGAGGTTATACATCCCCGTGGGCAGCGGCGGCAGGCCGTTGATGAGGTTCCACACGGGCTGCACTTCGCTGATCAGGTTCTCAAGCGCGAGAGCGTCGGCCCGGACGGTGGGGTCGGGCGAGAAGGCCGAGACGTCCGGGAGGATACTGGCCAGGGTGATGGGGCCGGACCAGCCGGCCTGCTGGGCGAGCTTGATCAGGCCCTGGCCGCCCAGCGGCTGGAAGAGCGGGGCCAGGGGGGCGAACGTGCTCTTCAGGTCGCCGACCAGGCCGTTGACCACGCCGCCCAGGCTGCCAAGGTTGATCTGCACGTTGGTCAGGCCCAGGGTGACGGTCCCAGACCCCGAGCTGACCTGTGCGCTGAGGGTGGCCTGGAGGAGGGACCCGACCTGCACCGTCACCTGGCCGCCCACGGAGGAGAGCCCGTGGACGTTGGGCAGGGCGAGGAGGGTCTGCCCCTGCGGCGTGATGACGTAGAGGTTGCCGTTCTGTAAGGAAAGACCGATGCCGTTGCCCAGGCTGATGGCGCTGGTCGCGCCCGCGGCGTTGACGGCGGAGACCGTGCCGCCGGTCACCGACAGCTGGGTGCCGACACCCGGCATCTGCGTCAGTTGCCCGCTGCCGAGGCGGTAGATCGCGTAGTCGCCCGCGCCGTCCACGGCGGACGTGCCCAGATACCAGATGCTGCCGTCGGGGGCTATCAGACTCTCTTATTCTCGCTCCGCGAGAACGCCATCGCCAAGGAACCGGGGCTGGGCTACCCTGAGCGCTGGCGGTGTGTGTCTCGACTCGGGCGCTTCAATGGTGGTT
>DASZGP010000248.1:0-2421 GCA_035938695.1 Candidatus Dormiibacterota bacterium
GCCCCCCGCTTGGGGAGGTCGAGGGCATGGGCCTCGATGCCGCGACGGGCCAGGCCCTCGACGTGGGGGCGCATCGAAGCCGCGGTGCCGGCGGCGCCGTGGCCGAGGTAGAGGGGCGGAGCCATCAGGTCGCGACCATGCCGAGATTGTCGCCCAGGGGGCGGCCGGAGGGTCCGGCTCCGTCCGCCGGGGGCCCGGCCCCTCCGAGCTCGGCTGCGCCGGCCGGCGCGGGGCGATCGGCCGCGGCCAGGCCTTCGGCCGGCAGGTTCAGGCAGCGGAGGACGGGCCAGTCGCCGTGGAGCTCGACCAGGGTGGCCGCGGCGTGGGCCACATGGATCCCGAAGACCGACCGGTCGGGGATCCGCAGCAGCCGGCCGAGGATGGCCCGGATCGGCCCGCCGTGGGCCACCAGCGCGACCGTCCCGCCCGGGTGCCGCCGGGTGATCTCGCCGAGCACCGCCAGGGCCCTTTCCCGCATCTCGCCGAAGGATTCGCCGCCGGGGAACCGCACCGTGGTGGGCGCCGCCATCCAGCGCCCGAAGACCTCCGGCTCGCTGGCCGCGATCTCGTCGAAGGCCCGGTCCTCGAAGGCCCCGAAGTCGATCTCCGCCAGCCCCGGGCGCACCAGGACCTCGACCCCGGCGGCGGCCCCGATCGGCGCGGCCGTCGCGGTGGCCCGGTGCAGGGGGCTGGAGTAGACCGCCTCGAGGCCCAGCCCGGCGAAGGCCGCGCCGAGGCGCGCCGCCTGCTCGATCCCGCTGGGCGCGAGCCCGACGTCGGTGCGCCCGCGGCACCGCGGCGGGTCGTGCACCTCGGGCCGGGCGTGCCGGACCAGGTAGAGCCGGGTGGGCCCGGGGAAGATGCTCACCGCGGGGGCGCCACGCCTGGCGTCGCGGGCGGCGCGGTCACCGTGGCGCCGCCAGGGCGACCATCAGCACCGCCAGCTCGGCGACCTCGGAGGCGGCGCCGAGGGTGTCGCCGGTGACGCCCCCGAGGCGGCGGCGGCAGCGCCAGCCCCAGACCGCCGAGCCCACCGCCACCACGGCGGCGGCCAGCAGGCCCCGCCGCCCGCCGACCAGCGCGGCGATCGCCAGCCCCAACCCTCCGGCGACGGCCGCCCGGCGGGGGCCGACGCCGTCCAACAGGCGGGCCATGCTTCGGGGCCTGGCGGGCGCGGCGATGGCGCTGGGGCCAGCGGCGCTCGCTCCGGCGACGGCGCGTGCGGCGGGCTGCAGCGCCCCCAGGTTCAGCGCCGCCGCGCGTGAGAGCGCTCCGGCCGCCACCAGCCAGGCCAGCGCCCAGGGACGGGTCAGCAGCGCCGCCACCAGCGTGGCGCGCAGCCCCAGCGCCAGCCCCAGGGCAACCACCCCGTAGGTGCCCACCGTGTGGTCGCGCATGATCTCCAGAGCCCGCTCCCGAGTCGCCCCGCCGTAGCCGTCGGCGGTGTCGGCCAGGCCGTCGAGGTGGATGGCGCCGGTGAGGATGGCACCGGTGGCGACCGCCGCCAGGGCGGCGACGGGGAGAGGCAGGACCAGGCTGGTGCCCCAACCCGCCAGCGCCGCGACGCCGCCGACGGCGGCCCCCACGACGGGGAACCAGACCGCCCCCCGCCCGACGTCCGCCCGCCCCGCCCGGGTCCCTCCGACCGGCACGCGGGTCAGGAAGGTGACCGCACCCGCCATCCCGTCGAGCCATCCGGGTGACGCTGCCGGCCCGCCGGCGACCGCCGCCCCGTCGGCGCCCACCGCTCGCCCGCCGGCGGCCGGGAGCGGCGCGCCGGCCGCGGCCGCCATCGGCGGGCCGTCAGCCGGCCGCTCCTCAGGCGCCAGCGTCCGTCACCCCGGCGTCGGCGAAGGTCGACATGTCGCGCAGCACGGTCAGCGAGGTCTGCACCAGCTGCACGCCGAGGGCGGCGCCGCTGGCCTCGCCGAGGCGCATCCGCAGGTCGAGCAGCGGCGCCAGGCCGAGCTCCGCCAGGACCACGGCGTGGGCCGGCTCGGGCGAGAGGTGGGAGGCGATCATGGCCCCCGTCGCGACGGGCGCCAGGCGCGCCGCGAGCAGCGCCGCCGCGCCCACCACGAAGCCGTCGAGGACCGCCGGAACGCCCTCGGCGGCGGCGCCCAGGGCCAGGCCCGCCAGGACCCCGAGCTCGAAGCCGCCGACCGCCGCCAGCACCCCGATGGGGTCGGCGGGGTCGGGCGCGTTGACCGCCAGGGCCCGGCGCACCGCGCCCAGCTTGGTCTGAAGTCCGGCGTCGTCCACCCCCGTGCCACGGCCGATCAGGCCCTCGGGGTCGCGGCCCAGCAGCGCGGCGGTGACCGCGCTGGAGGTCGCGGTGTTGCCGATGCCCATGTCGCCCAGCCCGATCAGGCCCGCGCCCCCGGCCGCCAGCTCCTCGGCGAGCTCGATGCCGGTCTCCAG
>DASZGP010000249.1:0-6535 GCA_035938695.1 Candidatus Dormiibacterota bacterium
CAGCGCCTCGCCGTAGACCCGGTCCAGGTCGTCCACGGCTCAGCCGGCGACGCCGCCGGTGAAGCGGGCCACCAGGACCAGGGCGTCGTCGGACTCCCGGCCCCGGGTCTCGAGCAGCCAGGCGGCGGCCTCCTGGGGACTGGCGTGGCCGGCGATGGCCTCGACCCCGCCCTCCCGGATGCCGTCGGTGGTGAAGGCCAAAAGGTCGCCGGGGAGCAGGGCCAGGGTCGCGGGGCGGAGGCGGGGGAGCCCCGCGCCGACGATCCCGGCGCGGGGCACCAGGCTGGTCTTGGCCAGGCCGGGGGAGACCAGGGTGGCCTCGATGTTGCCCACCCCGAGCCAGGTCAGCCGGCCGCCGTCGCTGACCGAGGCCAGGGCCAGGATCGCTCCGCGGCTCCCCAGCAGCGCCCGGTGGCAGGCCGCCGCGAGGTCCTCGGGAGACCGGCCGGGGTTCTCGGCCAGGCTGCGCACGGCGCTCGCCGCGACCTCCGCGGCCGGCGGCCCGTGGCCCAGGGCGTCGACCACCGCCAGCAGCGTGCCGCCGGGAAAGCGCCGCACCAGGTGGAGGTCGCCCGAGACCGCCTGTCCGGCCAGTGGCCGCGCCGCCACGGCCCACTCCAGCGCGCCGGCGCGCTCCGCCCGGGCAGCCGCCATCAGGCGTTCCGCCCCAGCCACTTGACCACCGTCACCCGGGTGCCCCGACCGGGCCCCGAGTCGATCTCGAAGTCGTCCATCAGCCGCCTGGCCCCCGGCAGCCCCACCCCCAGCCCCCGGCCGCTGGTGTAGCCGTCCTGCATCGCCAGCTCGATGTCCGCGATCCCCGGGCCCTCGTCGGCGGCCACCACCCGGACCCCACGGCGGTGCGCGGAGGTGACCACCGACAGCCGCACCTCGCCGGTTCGCGCGTAGACCAGGATGTTGCGGGCCAGCTCGGAGATCGCGGTGGCGATCAGCACCAGGTCGGTGCCCCGGAAGCCGACCTCCACCGCCAGGGCGCGGGCGGCCTCCCGGGCGGCCACCACGTCGGCGTCGTTGGCGACGCGCACCACCCGCTCCGCCTCGAACGCCCGGTCAGCGTCCATCGGCGCGCTCCAAGAGGCGCCGGCGGAGGACCGCAAGTCCCTCCTCGAGGTCCAGCGCGGTCTGGATGCCGTTGAGGCTGAGCCCCAGCTGGACCATCGCGAAGGCCACCTCCGGCTGGATGCCGACGATCACCGTCTCGGCGCCGCGCAGGCGGCTGATCTGGGCGATGGCCCGGAGCATCCGGGTGGCGAAGGAGTCGAGCACGTCGAGGACGCTGACGTCGATCACCACGCCCCTGGCCCGGGTCCGCCCCAGGGTTTCGGCGAGGTCCTCGCGGAAGCCCAGCCAGGCCGCATCGGAGAGCGCCGCCTGGACCGCGGCCAGGAGAAAGCCCCCGTCCTTCAGGATGGGAACCGACATGGCCCGTCCCTACTCCCGTGCGGACGCTTCGGCGGCGGTCTCCTCCAGCGGGATGGTGCGGTAGCCGAGGAGCCGGTCGGCCATCTCGATCCCGCCCTGGAGGTCGCCGACGGTGTTCAGCTTGTCGATCCCCACCCCCAGCGAGACCAGCGTCTGGGCGACCTCCGCGGAAAGCCCGGTGACGATCGCCGTGGCCCCCATCAGGCGGGCCGCGTCCACCGTCTGGACCAGGTGGTTGGCGATCGCCGAGTCCACCGCCGGCACCCCGGTGATGTCGATCACCACCGCCTTGGCCCGGGTGTTGCGGATGGCGTGGAGCAGCTCCTCGGTGAGCTGCCGGGCCCGCTCGCTGTCGATCTCCCCGATGATCGGCAGGATCAGCATCCGTTCGCGCACCTGGAGCACCGGGGTGGAGAGCTTGCGGATGGCCTCCTGCTGGACCACCGCGGCGCGCTCCCGCTCGAACTCCCGGATCGACTCCTGCTGCTGGCCGATGGTCTGCTCGCGCTGGAAGATGTAGGTGTCGATGGCCAGCCCGATGTCCAGGAAGACCAGCTTGATCAGGGACTTGATGATCTCCATGGCCTTGCCGGGATCGCCCGCGAAGCCGATCAGGAGGCGGTCGGCGACCTCCCGGAGGTAGAGGTTGTAGGAGCCCAGGTAGTGGTTGATCTCCAGCCCGATGCGCTCGTGGACCGCGCCGATGCGCAGCCGCTCCTCGACGTACTCGGCGCCGTAGTCGCCCTGGGTCAGGCGGAGGAAGTAGCTGACCTGGAGCCGCTTGACCCGCTCCAGGACCTTGGGGTCCTCGAAGAAGGCCCGGGTCTGCTCGAAGGACAAGAGGTGCCGGTAGAAGGCCTCGATAACCGGGCTGGCGTAGTCCTTGGCCAGCTCGTTGATGGCCATGATCCGGGACTCGTCCTCGGGGCCCAGCTCCAGGTAGGCCTTGCGGTGGGCGATCTCCTCGGGGGTCAGCCCGATGCGCCCGATGAAGCTGCCCGTGCCGCTGCCGACCGGTGCTGGTTTCTGCTTTGCCACCTTGCCTCTCCCCGCCGTGATGGCTGGTCCGGAGTCACCGGCTGGTGATCGCCTTTGGTCCCTCGGCCGGACTCTTTCACTCAGACTAAAGCGTGGCCAGGGCTTTACCATCGCCCATACGGGCCAACTTGGGGTATCAGGCGGTGGCCAGGAGCCGCGTGGCCGGGAGCCTGCCCTCCGCCAGCCGGGCGCTCAGCGCGCCCGGGCCGGCGGGGCGGCCGAGCAGATAGCCCTGGGAGAGGGTGCGGGCGCCGGCGTCGTGGACCGCGGCCAGCTGCTCGACGGTCTCGACCCCCTCCACGACGACGGTCTTGTGCAGCGTCCCGGCGAGGCCGATGATGCCGCGCATGAGAGCGTACCCGTGCGCCGCTCCGGTGGTCACGAAGGAGCGGTCGACCTTCACGATGTCCACCGGGAGGTCGGCCAGGTAGCTCAGCGACGAGTAGCCGGTGCCGAAGTCGTCGACCGCCAGCCGCACCCCGGCGGCGTGCAGCGCGGCCAGCTGGGCGGAGGCTTCGGCGCCGGCCATCGAGGCGCCCTCGGTCAGCTCCAGCACCAGCAGGTGAGGGGGCAGCCCGGAGTCGCGCAGCGCGGCCTTCACGTCGGCGACCAGGGTGCCCTCCAGGAGGTGGCGCCCGGAGACGTTGACGCTGACCCAGAACCCCGGCCACAGCGCGTTCCAGGCGGTTGCCTGGCGGGCCGCCTCGGCCATGATCCAGCGGGTGATGGGGACGATCTCCCCGGTGCTCTCGGCGATCTCGATGAAGGCTCCCGGCAGCAGGCGTCCGCGGAGCGGGTGCTCCCAGCGCAGCAGGGCCTCGGCGCCGACCGGCTCGGCGCCCGCGGCGAAGACCGGCTGGTACTCCAGGACCAGCTCCTCACGGGCCACGGCGTGGCGCAGATCGGACTCCAGCTCGAACCGCTCCACGGTGCTCACGTGCATCGAGCCGTCGAAGACCTGGTGGCGGTTCTTGCCGGTGCTCTTGGCCTGGTACATGGCCAGGTCGGCGTCCTGGAGCAGCCGCTCGGCGCTCATCAGGCGGCGGCCCAGGGCCACCCCCACGCTGACGGTGACGAGGATCTCGCGTCCGTCGACCGCGACCGGCTGCCGCAGGACCTCGATCAGGCGCGCGGCCACCGCCTCGGCCTCCCGGGGGCCGGAGCACGACTCCAGGAGGGTGGCGAACTCGTCGCCGCTGAGGCGGGCGGCGGTGTCGCCGGAACGCAGCACGGTCCTGATCCGGTCGCCGATCTCGCACAGGAGGCGGTCGCCGGTGGCGTGGCCCAGGCTGTCGTTGACGTTCTTGAAGTCGTCGACGTCGATGAACATCACCGCGGGGCGGTTCTCCTGGCCGCGCTGGGTCAGGGCGTGGGCCACGCGATCGTGGAAGAGGATTCGGTTGGGCAGGCCGGTGAGGGGGTCATGGAGGGCTCGCTCGCGGAGCTGCTCCTCCAGGGCCTTGGTGGCGGTGATGTCCCGGCTGTTGAGGACCAGACCGCCGACGGAGGGGTTGTCGAGGAGGTCGTGGATGGCGGTCTCGATGTTCAGCATCGTGCCGTCGCGATGGCGCATCTGGTGCTGGAGCCGGACCGTGCCGCCGTCGCGGGTGGCGATCATCCGCCGCACCCGCTCCACCTCCGCGGCCTCCAGCAGGCTCTCCATCGGCTGGCCGACGACGTCCTCGACCAGGTGGCCCAGGACCTGCTCCACGGCCGGGCTGACGTACCCGATGCGGCCACTGGCGTCGACCACCGCGATGATGTCGGCGGAGTGGCGGACCAGGGAGGTCAGGCGGTCGGAGCTGGCGATCCGCTCGGTGGCCAGGGAGACCTGGGTGGAGAGCGTCGCCAGGGCTTCGCGGCGAGCGCGGGGAAGGCTGCCGCCGCCGATCTCGAAGGCCACCTGGCCGTCGCTCACCCGGGCGACGGCGGGTCGTCCGTTGGAGAGGATCTGGCCCAGGGCGACCGTGGCTGCTCCGGCCACCTGGCCCAGACCGTCGGCGGCGACCATCTCGGTGCCGGCTCGGGCCAGCACGGTCTGGAGCCGCAGGGTCTCGTCGCCGAGCGCCATGCCGCGGTCCAGGAAGTGGACCATGATCACCGTCAGCGCCAGCAGGGGCAGGCCCAGCAGGTAGGCCATCAGGGTGGGGCCCGGCGTGGGGTCCCAGAGGGTCTCGGAGACGACGTCCGCCAGCACCAGGAGGCCGGTGGTGAGGGCCAGCTGGCGGTACGAGCTGGCGTGAGAGGCGAACATCAACGCCACCAGGGTGACGATGGTGTCGGTCTCGCCGCGTCCGGCATCGAAGACCGCCATCGCGGCCACCGTGGCCATCGTCCCGATCACCTCGGCGTACCCCAGGTGGCGGCGCAGGAAGGCTCGCACCCAGATGGCGCCGAGGCTCAGCGCGGAGACCACCAGGATCGCCCCGGCGGCCTCCGAGGGCTCCAGGGGCAGGGCGGTGGCGATGAGCAGGCCGAGGTGCACGAAGAGCAGCACCAGGACCACCAGCCGGACCACGAGGCGGGTCTGCAGGGGCGCTCCAACCACGCGCCCAGCGAGCATTTTCAACGAGAAATCGTCCATGCCCTCAGGCTAGAGCTTGCCCCGCCGCGCTCCCCCCGGCGATCGGACGAGATCGCGCCCCTCTCTTTGGCGGGGGTCAGATCCCCAGGTAGGCGCGCTTGACGTCGTCCGAGGCCAGCAGCTTCTCCGCGGCGTCGGCCTTGACCACCGCGCCGGTCTCCAGCACGTAGCCCCGGCCGGCGGTGCGCAGGGCCAGGAGCGCGTTCTGCTCGATCAGCAGGATCGTCACCCCCTGCTCGTTGAGCTCCCGCACCACCTGGAAAATTGTCTCCACCAGGATCGGCGCCAGGCCCAGGGAGGGCTCGTCGAGGAGCAGCACCCGGGGCCGGGTCATCAGCGCCCGGCCGATGGCCAGCATCTGCTGCTCGCCGCCGGAGAGGGTGCCGGCGAGCTGCCGCTCGCGCTCGTGGAGGCGGGGGAAGAGCTCGAAGACCCGGTCCATGTCGGAGCGCACCTCCTTGTCGCGGCGGAGGTAGGCGCCCAGTTCGAGGTTCTCGCGCACGCTCATCCGGGCGAAGACGTGGCGCCCCTCGGGGGCGTGGCCGATGCCCTTCTCGACGATGGTCTCGGGCCGCATGTCGGTGATGTCGACGCCGCCCAGGCGGATGCGCCCGGCGGCCGGCCGGACCAGGCCCGAGATGGCCCGCACGGTGGTCGTCTTGCCGGCCCCGTTGGAGCCGATCAGGGTCACCACCTCGCCCTCCTCGACCGCCAGCGACACCCCCCGGAGCGCCTGGACCCGGCCGTAGTAGACGTCGATGGAGTCGACCTCCAGGAGCGCCATCCGCTAGGCCCCTGCCGGGGCCGGCGCCGGCCCGGCCGCGGCCTCGGGCAGGTCGGTGCCCTTGCCCAGGTAGGCCTGGATCACCGCGGGGTTGGCGCGGACCTCGACGGGGGTGCCCTCGGCGATCTTGCGGCCGTAGTCCAGCACCACGATCCGCTCCGAGATGCCCATCACCACCTTCATGTCGTGCTCGATCAGGAACACCGTCACCCCGGAGTCCCTGATCTTCAGCGCCAGCTCGCCGAGCTGGGCCTTCTCGCGCGGGTTGAGGCCGGCGGCGGGCTCGTCGAGGAGCAGCAGCTGGGGGTCGCTGGCCAGGGCCCGGGCGATCTCCAGGCGGCGCTGGTCGCCGTAGGGCAGGTTGCGGGCGTAGTCGTCGGCGTAGCGGTCGATGCCCACGAAGCGCATGATCTCGTGCGCCCGCTCGCGCACCTCGCGCTCCTCGCGGCGGGCGAACGGCGTGGTCAGGAGCGCGTCCCAGAGCTTGGCCCGCATCCGCGCGTGGCGCCCGATCATGACGTTGTCGATGGCCGGCAGGAAGCCGAAGAGGCGGATGTTCTGGAAGGTCCGGGCGATGCCCCGGGCGGTGATCCGGTGGGGCGGCTGGCCGCCGATCGCGCGGCCCTGGAAGACGATCTCGCCGGAGGTCGGCCTGTAGATCCCGGTCAGCAGGTTGAACAGGGTGA
>DASZGP010000250.1:0-7780 GCA_035938695.1 Candidatus Dormiibacterota bacterium
ACGCCGACGGCAACCTGCGGCAGTTCGTCAATATCTACAAGAACGACGAGGACATCCGCTTCGGCTCCGGCCTGGAGACCCCGGTGACCGCCGGCGACGACCTATCGATCGTCCCCGCCGTGGCCGGCGGAGCGGGCTGACTTGCCCCGACGCCGGGTCAAGCTGACCTTCCCCCGGGACGCCGTGACCCAGCCGGTGATCTACGAGCTGGGCCACACCTGCGGGGTGGTGACCAACATCCGCCGCGCCGACATCACCCGCGACGAGGGCTGGGTGGTCCTGGAGCTCGACGGCACCGAGGAGAACCTCGACGCCGCCATCACCTACTGCGAGGGCCAGGGCGTGCGGGTCACGCCGGTCGAGGGCGACGTCGTAGAGAGCTGAGCCCTCAGGGCGGAGGGTCGGCGCAGTTGGGGCAGGGATCCGACTCGGCCCTGGAGTCGGCGTAGCGGAAGCCGGTGAACTGAAAGGTGGTGCCCGTCAGGCTCTGGGAGCTCTGGAAAACGGGTAGCAGCGCTCGCATCGACCGGCCTCCCCCCACGCCTGGGGCGCTGAAGTGCAGGGACAGCCGGGACCGCAGCTCCATGCTGTCAAGCGTGCTCCGCAGCCGGGCCCGGGTGAGATTGGGACCGGTGGCCTGGAGGGCTTGGACCAGCAGGTCCATACCCGAGTAGGCGGCCTCCACGTTGAGGTTGCCGGCGTGCACCGCGCAGTCCGTGTCGACCGCGCACAGGTCCTGGCGGTACGCCTGCACCTCGGGCACCTGGTCGAACGGCGAAGCGGCGGGGTAGATGCTTGCGAAGAGCGCCAGGTTGGTGCAGGGCTGGCCGCAACTGTCGAGGAACTGAGGGGTGGACAGCTCCTGCGCCGCACCGGCTCCGTGCCCCGATCCGTCGGGACGGGTGCCCAGGTAGGGAGCATCCCCGATCCAGGTCTGAGCGGTCTGGGGTTGGAGCAGCAGGGCCACGAAGTCGACACCCTTGCTCGCCGCCGCGCAGGAGTCGTCGAACTGCCTGACCTGGGCGGCATAGTCTGGCTGCCCGGCCCTCAATGCCACCCGGCACTCCTGAGGGACCTGGTGCCCTTCACGCTGCGCCTCGGAGATGAACGCCCCGGCCGCTTCGAAATTGACTCTGTACGTCTCGTCGTAAACCACGCCGAGCTTGTCTGCGCCACCGGCGATGGCATTGTGGGCCATGACCCTCGCCGCGTTGATGTCCGAGGCCGCCACCGGCCAGAGCCACGGATCTCTGTGGTCGCCGAACTGCATCCCATTCACACCCACCACCGGGATACCTGCGCGATCAATGTCGCCGGCCTGCGAGGCGGCCAGAAGACCTTCGGGAGAGGGGACGACGGCGAGAGCGAAGAAGTGGCTGCTCTGGATGAAATTGTCGATGTAGGTCTTGCCCGTGCTGGCATCGCCACCGTCGTCCTTGAGCATCAGGGTGAGCCGGCGACCGCAGATTCCTCCGGCGCGGTTGACACGGTCAACAACCGCCTGTATCCCGTATCGCGCCGGCCCGAGTTGATTTTGTGTTGGCCCACTCCCGACCACGGTCGAAGCCAGGTCGATTGCACCCGCGTAGACCCCGACATCGGTCGCCCCACCGTTGGCCCCGGCGGCGCAGCGCAACGCAGCGGCCGGCGTGGTCCGCCGGTCCGGCGAGGGCAGCGGACGGGCCGAGGTGACCGGGCTAGTGCCGGTCTGAGTGGCGGACGGGGAAGGCGAGGGTGAGTCTGCCTCCCCCGCCGGTCTCGTCGACCCGATGGTGCGGGGGTGTAAAGCACCAAAGGCCACGGCCACCCCGGTCATCCCCAGGACGATCGTGATGGCCAGGGTCGCCGCGAGGATCGCCCGGGAGCGCCGCGGTCGGGGCCGGAAGGGGTCGCGCCGGCGCAGCGGCGGTGCCGTCTGGAGGGTCTCGTAGGCCCGGCTGAGGGCGGCGCGGAGCCGGGCGTCGAGGATCTCGTCCCGGCGGTCCATCAACTGACCTCGGCCGGCCGGGCGCCTGGCTCGGCGTCGTCGGCCAGCATCGGGGCCAGCCGGAGGCGCGCGGTGCTGAGCTGGTTCTCCACGGTCCGAGGTGAGCACTCCAACATCACCGCGATCTGGTTCACGCCGAGGTCCTCGACGTAGTGGAGGACGGCGCAGGCGCGCATCCGGGGCGGGAGCCGGCGCAGCGCCGCGACGCAGTCGATCACCGCGTCCGGCAGCTCAGCCTCCTCTCGGGGCCGCTCGTAGGAGCTGACCAGCCGCCTGATCTCGTCCAGGGCCCGGCGGCGGCGGCGCCCGGCGGCCCGGACGAGGGCGGTCCGCAGCCAGGGCCAGGCCGGCTCCCGGAGGTAACCAGGCGACTCCCGGCTCTTCCTGGTGGCCTGCAGGAAGACGTCGTGGGCCAGGTCCTCGCCGGACGCCGGGTCGCCGGTCAGCAGCCTGCCCAAGGCGACCAGCCGGGCGATCTCGGCGGCGTAGATCCGGGCCAGGCGATTGGTCTCGACATCGTCCGTCACCCGCGTGGTCGACGTCATCCCAGCTCCGCTTCCCCATCGCGCGACGCCGAGCAGAGTCTGGCCTCCAGCCGTCGCGATGCCCCCATCTCCGCTCATCATCTCCATTTCTTCGGCGATTTACCAGGCGGGACTGACGCCCGCTCGCCAGCCCCACCTATCTATAGACACGCCGGGCCCGGCATCCCCTAGTCGGTGCCGGCCCGGCTTCCGGCAGAATTGGGCCATGGCAACGGTGGTGGTGGCGATGTCCGGGGGGGTCGACAGCTCGGTCGCGGCCGCGCTGCTGCGCGACGAGGGGCACGAGGTGGTCGGGCTGACCCTTCAGCTCTGGCCCAAGGGGGCGGCGGACCAGGACCGGCACCACGGCTGCTGCTCGCTCGACGCGGTCGAGGATGCCCGGCGGGTGGCGGCGGCGCTGGAGATCCCGTATTACGTGCTGGACGTGCAGGAGGAGTTCAACCGGCGGGTGGTGGAGCCATTCCTGGACGACTACCGCCAGGGCCGGACCCCCAATCCCTGCATCGCCTGCAACGACGAGGTCAAGTTCGACCTGCTGCTGGGGCGGGCGCGGGGGATCGGCGCGGACCGGCTGGCGACCGGGCACTACGCGCGGGTCGAGGGGGACCCCGGGGGCTACCGGCTGCGGCGGGCGGTGGACCCGGCGAAGGACCAGTCCTATGTGCTCTACGGGCTGGGGCAGGCGGAGCTGGCCTCGGTCTGCTTCCCTCTCGGCGGCTGGCGCAAGGCCGACGTCCGGGAGCGGGCGCGCGACCTCGGCCTGGTCACCGCCGACAAGCCGGACAGCGTGGAGATCTGCTTCGTCGCCGGCGGCGACTACCGCGACCTGGTGGCCCGGCGGGCCGAGCTGCTGGACGGGCCGGGGGCGGGGGAGATCGCCCACTGGGACGGCACCCCGCTGGGGCGGCACAGCGGGATCTGGAACTTCACCGTGGGCCAGCGGAGCGGGCTCGCGGCGCTGCCCAAGGGCATCAGCGGGCCGCTCTTCGTCCTCGACCTGGACGCCGCCACGCGGACGGTGACCGTCGGGCCCCGGGAGAGGCTCCGGCGAGAGTCGTTCGAGGTGGGGGAGCTGAGCTTCGTGGCGGGCGAGGCGCCGGCCCAGGAGTTCGAGGCGCTGGTCAGGGTCCGCTACGGCGCCGAGCCGGAGCCCGCGCGGGTGCGCATCGAGGGCGGCCGGGCGCTGGTCCAGCCATCCCAGCCGCTGACCGCGGTCGCCCCCGGCCAGGCCGCGGTGCTGTACGACGGCGACCTGGTTCTCGGCGGCGGGCGCATCCTCCGGGTGGTCCCCGCTCCGGCCTCGATTCCAGCTCCGGCCTCGATCCCCACCCCGGCCTCGATCCCCACCCCGGCCTCGTCGGCGGCCCCGGCTCCCCCGGCCGCGGTGCCCTCTCCCCCAATCCCAACCCCGGCGTCCGGTCCCCTGCCGGCCAGGGCCCGCTGATGGCGGTCTTCCTCAACCTGGCCACCGGCTGCGGGCTCTGCCTGATCATGGTCTGGGCCGTCGCGGCGGTGCGGACGGGTCGGGTGCTCTACTGGCCGGCGGTGATCGGGATCGCCGCCACCCTCCTGGCCCGGATGGGCGACGGCTTCATGCTGCCCACGGTCGACCTGGTGCTCCGCTGGGGCGGCCTGGTGCTGGCGGCCCTGGTGCTGATCGTCGACCTGCTGACCGAGGAGGTCCCGATCGCCGACGAGGTCCGGGCGGCGCCGACCGGAGCCGGTCCAACCCCTCCGATATAATTCCGACCTGAGTTCGCCAGGGCTTCCCTGGGACCCGTGGCGAGCACACCGAGGGAGTCTTGATGCAGCCTTATCTGGGTCACATCGTGCTCTACGCACTGGTGGCCGTGGCCATTCCCGGCGGCATGGTGGCGCTGGTGCTGTGGCTCACCGGCAGGCTCAGGACGGCCCGCACCGCGACCCGGGCCAATGTCGCCCGCGACACCTACGAGAGCGGCATGGTGCCGGTGGGGGAGGCCTGGGTCAGGTTCCACGTCCAGTACTACATGTACGCGCTGGTCTTCGTGATCTTCGACGTCGAGGTGGTCTTCCTCTACCCCTGGGCGGTGGTCTTCCGGCAGGTCGGCCTCTTCGCGCTGGCGGAGATCGCGGTCTTCATCGCCATCCTCTTAGTCGGCCTGGCCTATGCCTGGCGCCGCGGCGCCCTGAGGTGGCGATGAGCCTCCTGCGCTCGCGCGGGGCTCGGCGGACCACCCCCCGGCGCCCCGGGCCGGTGGAGCCGGCAAGGTGAGCCAGGCACCGATCCAGGTCGGCGACGCCAATGCCGTCACCAGCAACGTCCTCGAGCCGGGCATCGTCCACACCAACGTCGGCTCGACCTTCGACATCCTCAGCGGGCCGCTCGACAAGCTGCTCAACTGGGGCCGCAGCAACAGCGCCTGGCCCTTCGGCTTCGGCCTCTGCTGCTGCTTCATCGAGTTCATCTCGATGAGCGCGGCCAAGTTCGACATCGCCCGCTTCGGCTCCGAGGTGATCCGGCCCTCGCCCCGGCAGTGCGACGTGATGATCGTCTCGGGCACCCTGACCAAGAAGATGGCGCCGGCCGTGATCCGGCTCTACCAGCAGATGGCCGAGCCCAAGTACGTGATCGCGATGGGCAACTGCGCGGTCTCCGGGGGCATCTTCAGCGGCGGCTACAGCCAGGTCGACGGCATCGACCAGATCATGCCGGTGGACATCTACCTGCCCGGCTGCCCGCCCCGGCCGGAGGCCCTGATGCATTCGATCATCGAGCTGCAGAAGCGGATCAGGACCGAGAGCCTGATCAGCGGCCGCCGCCTCCAGCCGGCGCTGCCGCCGGGCACCAAGGTGGTCCATCCCTGGGGCGCGCCGGAGACCGTCTTCCGCCGCCTCTACAAGCGCTTCTACGGCGCCGAGTCGGAGGCCTGACCCCATGGCGACCCAGGATTCCCTCGTGCTCCAGCTTCAGGCCGGCTTCGGCGCCGGGCTGGAGCCCAGCGTCGACAGCGACTGTGTGGTGGTCGAGGTGCCGCCGGCGCAGCTCCAGAAGTTCGCGGCCTTCGTCAGGGACAAGCTGGGCTTCGACCTGCTGACGTCGATCACCGCGGTCGACCGCGGGCCCGACTTCGAGCTGCTCTACCACTTCGTCAGCGTCAGGCCCGACGGCGAGGGCGCTGTCGAGCCCGCCTACCCCGGGTACCTGCTGATGCGGGTGGCG
The DNA here is from genome assembly GCA_035938695.1 of Candidatus Dormiibacterota bacterium. Lineage (GTDB taxonomy): Bacteria > Chloroflexota > Dormibacteria > DASZGP01 > DASZGP01 > DASZGP01. The sequence goes on from DASZGP010000250.1 coordinate 5,735, forward strand.
GTGCCCAGGGACCTGGGCGTCGATCCTAAGCTGGGCGACGAACCGATCGTGCCCAGCATCACGTCGCTGTATCCCGGCGCCAACCAGCAGGAGCGCGAGGTCTACGACCTGATGGGCATCCGCTTCCGGGGCCACCCCCGGCTGGAGCGGATCCTGCTCTGGGAGGGCTTCCCCGGCCACCCCCTGCGCAAGGACTGGCGCCCGCTCAACGCCGAGATCCCCTGGCACCTGGCCGGCATGACCGGCTTCGGCGGCCTGACCATGGCCGAGGCGCCGGCCGTGGCGCGGATCGCCGACGACGGCACCGGGGTCAGCCAGCCGATCCCCCTGGGGACCACGCCGGAGGCCTTCCAGTACCCGCCGTCGCGGGAGCCCAAGCCGAGCGAGGTGATGCGCATCCGCATCGGCCAGGGGGGCCTGATCGACGGCGAGGGGCCGGAGGGGCCCGGCTTCACGCCGGGTGTGGAGCTGCCCGCCTCGGCCCGGCCGGCGCGCGTCGCCTCGGCCCAGCCCCCGCCCGACGATGTCGACGGCGCCGGCGGCGCCAACTCCGGTGCGGATGGCCAAGGGGCGGCCGACGCCGGCTCCCCGGCCGGCCCGCCCGCCTCGGCCGAGGGCGACGCATGACCGAGCTCAAGCGCGTCCCCGCGGAGACGCTCCAGGGCCGGGTCAACATCGAGGAGTACGAGCGCTCCGAGACCAGGTCCCTGCGCAGCGACCTGGTCCAGGTCAACGTCGGTCCCCACCACCCCAGCACCCACGGCGTGCTCCACTTCTTCGTCACCCTCGACGGGGAGACGGTGGTCGACGCCCGCACCATCTACGGCTACCTCCACCGCTCCATGGAGAAGCTCTTCGAGGGCCGCACCTACGTTGGCAACATCGCCCTCACCGACCGCATGGACTACACCGCGGCGATGCTCAACAACTGGGCCTGGTGCCTGGCCTGCGAGAAGCTGGCCGGGCTGGAGGTCAACGAGCGCAGCAACTGCCTGCGGACCATCGCCGGCGAGCTCAGCCGGCTCAGCTCGCACCTCATCGGCACTGGCGTCTTCGGCCAGGACGTGGGCGTGCTGGTGACCTCGGTGATGTGGGGCTTCAACTGGCGCGAGGAGGTCATCGGCCTGCTCGACGACCTCAGCGGCGCCCGCATGATGTACAACTGGATGCGCCCCGGCGGCGTGGCCCAGGACTGCCCCGACTTCTGGCCCGACAAGGTCCGTGGGGTGATGGACCGCCTGCCCCGCCACATCGACGACTTCCATCGCCTGATGACCACCAACGAGATCTTCCGCTCGCGGACCATCGGGGTGGGCGTGCTCTCGGCTGCGGATGCGATCGCCCACTCGGTCACCGGCCCCACGCTGCGCGGCAGCGGCGTGCCCTACGACGTCCGCCGGGCCCATCCGTACGGGATCTACTCCGAGCTGGACTTCGACGTCCCGATCGGCGAGCGCGGCGACTGCTACGACCGCTACATCGTGCGCATCCGCGAGATGGAGCAGTCGCGCCGGATCATCCTCCAGGCCCTGGAACGGCTGGAGCAGACCGAGGCCGGCGCGCTGGGCCGGGCGCCCAAGGTCTTCAAGCCGGCGGCCTCCGACACCTACGCCGAGATCGAGGGCGCCAAGGGCTGCCTGGGCGTGTACCTCAAGAGCGACGGCGGGCTGGAGCCCTACCGGGCCAAGCTGCGCTCGCCCTCCTTCCTCAACCTCCAGGCGCTGCCGATGATGGTGCGGGGCTGGAAGCTGGCCGACCTGATCGCGATCTTCGGCTCCATCGACATCAACATGGGCGAGGTCGACCGTTGACGCTGCCGGCCTGGGACGACCTGGCCCAGATCGCCGGCGCGATCCGCGGCGGGCTGAGCGCGATGGGGCTGCGTGGCCTGGTTCTGGACGGCGTGATGGCCCTGATCGGGGTCTTCGTGCTGGCCAACTTCGCACTCGCCAACGGCGGCCTGATGAGCTACGTCTGGCGCAAGGAGATGGCCTACATCCAGGACCGCCACGGCCCCAACCGGGTCGGCCCCGGCGGCCTCCTCCA
>DASZGP010000251.1:0-6480 GCA_035938695.1 Candidatus Dormiibacterota bacterium
GGCGTCCAGGCCGCGGCCCGGGCCTACGAGCGGGCCACCGGCATCCGCCCCGCCTTCCAGCGCATGGGCGGCTCGGTGCCGGTCTGCACCGCCTTCCAGGAGGCGCTCGGCGTGGAGCTGGTGATCACCGGCTTCGGCCTCCCCGACGACCGCCTCCACTCTCCCAACGAGAAGTACGACCTGAGCCAGTACCGCGACGGGATCAGGGTCTCGGCCGCGATGCTGGAAGAGTACGGGCGGCGCTGAGAGGACCGGACGCCCGGTGACCCGCGCGGCGCTCGAGGAAGAGTACGGGCGGGGCTGACCCGCACCGCGCTCGAGGAAGAGTGCGGGGGCTAGACCAGCGGGGCTTCCTCCCGGAAGCGGCGCTCGAAGCGGTACCCGAAGCCCGGCACCGAGACGATGTGGACCGGCTGCTTGACGTCGGTCTCGATCTTCTTGCGCAGGCGCCCGACGTGGGTGTCGACGGTGCGGGTCTCGACCTCCCCGACGTACCGCCAGACGTCCTGGAGCAGCCGCTCGCGGCTGACCACCTGGCCGGCGTGGGCCGCGAAGTACTCCAGCAGCCGGTACTCCAGGGGGCTCAGGTTGATGGTCTCGCCGTCGACGCTGACGCGGTGCTCGGCGAGGTCGATGACCAGGTCGCCGAAGGCCATCGGAGCGGCCACCTGGGCCGCGCCGCCGGCGCGCTTGACGAGGTCCAGGCGGCGCAGTTGGGTGGCCATCCGGGCCTCCAGCTCACGCAGCTTGAAGGGCTTGATCAGGTAGTCGTCGGCGCCCCGGTCGAGGGCCACCACCAGGTCGGCGGTGTCGCCCCGGGCGCTGATGATGATGATCGGGGTCAGGGGGTCGAAACTGCGCACCGTGCGGCAGACCTCGAAGCCGGAGACGCCGGGGAGCATCAGGTCGAGCAGCATCAGCGAGGGCTTGGCCTCGCGGAAGCGGTCGATCGCCTCCTGGCCGCCGGTGACCAGGATGCTGCGGTAGCCGAGCTGCTGGCAGAAGCTCTGCAGCACGGAGCCGATGTCGGGGTCGTCCTCGACGACCAGGACCAGGGCCGAGTCGGGGCTGGGGCCTTCAGCGGGGATGTCGCTGGTCACGTGCGGCAGTGTAACAGCCTGACATCGAACTGGCGCATTTCGTAGTGACAGCCAACTCGGCGCTGTCACACTCCCCATCTCGGAAGCGGCAAGCAACGAACAGCGCGGGTGACCGCGCCGATACACTACCCCGGATGGGCAGGCGCTACGTCGTGGTGGGCAACGGCATCGCCGGGACGACCTGCGCCGAGACCCTCCGCGCCGAGGAGCCGGACTGCGCCGTCACCCTGGTCGGGCTGGAACCCTACCCGCTCTACAACCGGGTCTCGCTGCCCCGCTACCTCAAGCGCGGCATCCCCCGCGAGCGGGTCATCCTGCGCACCGTCGAGGAGCACGCCGCCCGCGGCATCGACCTGCGGCTGGAGCGCAGCGCCACGGCGCTGGACACCGAGGGCCGCACCGTCCACCTCGACGACGGCGGCGAGCTGCCCTACGACGCCCTCCTGGTCTGCACCGGCGGCCATCCCCTGCCCTACTCCGCGCCCGGCGCCGACGGCGTCCGCGACCAGACCTTCGCCTTCCAGACCCTGGACGAGACCGAGGCCCTGCTGGAGAAGATCAGCGCCTCCAGGACCGCCGCGGTGGTCGGCGGCAGCTTCATCGCCTACGAGCTGGCCGAGGGCTTCCGCCACGACGGCCTCGACGTCTACTGGATCCAGCGCGGCCCCCGCTTCCTGCGCCGGGTCCTCGACGAGGAGGGTGGCCAGATGGTCGACTTCCTGGCCCAGGAGGCCGGGGTGACCACCATCTACAACGAGGAGGTCAGCCAGGTCACCGGGGTCGACGGCCACGTCGCCATCCACACCAGCGCCGGGCGCGACCTCAGCGTCGACATGCTGGGCTACGGGCTGGGGCTGCGGATGTACACCGAGTGGCTCCAGAACACCCCGATCAAGATCGACGGCGGCGTGGTCGTGGACGAGTACCTGGAGACCGACGCCAAGGGGGTCTTCGCCGCCGGCGACATCGCCAAGTTCGTGGACCTGATGCTCGACGGCCAGTACAACCAGATGGGCACCTGGGACAACGCCGAGGAGCACGGCCGCACCGCCGCCCTCAACATGATCGGCCGCCGCCAGCCCTACCGCGAGGTGCCGACCTACACCACCTCGATGTTCAAGTCCAACCTGGCGGTGATGGGGATCACCCCGGAGAACACCTCCGAGCTGGAGTCGGTGACCCGGCTCGACCTCCCCGGCCGCAGCTACCGGGCCCTGTTCTTCTACCGGGGCCGGATCGCCGGCGGCGTCCTGATCGGCACGCCCAAGGGCCGCAAGAAGCTGATCGAGATGATGCAGGCCGGCCTCGCGGTGGCCCCGGCCGACCGCGAGAAGCTGCTCGACCCCGCCAACCTGGTCTAGCGGCGGGTCCAGGCCAGGCCGTCCCAGGTCCAGGTCGAGCTCAAGGTCACGGCGGTTCTGGGGTCCGGGGCGGCCATCGTGACCGAGCGGCCGAAATGGAGCACGACGCCGGCCTGGGGGTCGCCGATGTCGCAGCACGGGAAGGGGCCGGGCGCGGTGCGCAGGGTCCAGTCGGTGCCCGTCCATTTCCAGATCTCGTTCCCGTTGAAGGCTTGGGCACGGCCGTCGCGCGGGTCGGTGACCAGGCTCGCGGCGTCGCCGGGCTGGTGCGGGGGACTGACCTGAACCCAACCGCCGGCCCCCCAGGTCCAGGTCTGTGGAGCCGGGGCCAGGAAGACGTCGATGTCGATCGGGCTGGTGTAGAGGACGAGGCGGCCGGTCGGCCGGTCGAGGGCCAGGTGGTTGGAGGCGGCGAGCGGCGGCGTCACGCTCAGGCTGAGCCGGTGCCACGACTGGCCGTCCCAGGCCCAGGTGGCGCCGGGGGTGCCGGCGGGGACCCTCGTGTGGGCCGCCGGGGCGTTGGGCACGGTCACCAGCAGCAGCTGGCTGTAGCCGGGGTCGTAGGCCAGGGCGGTCTGGGAGGCGTCCCACACCGGGGCCGTCACCGTGCGCTGCGGGAACCAGTCGTGGCCGTCCCAGACCCAGGTATCGCCCAGGCCGGTTCCGTCGCTGCCGTGGCCGCCGAACAGCACGGCCACGTGGCGGGGGACGTCGAAGGCCATCGCGGCGTCGCTGCGCGCCGGCGGACGATGCGCGGGGCGGGCTTCGCGCCAGGCGCGGCCGTCCCAGATCCAGGTGTCGTCCAGGACCGCGCCGGCGCCAGGGGCACCGGTGACGGAGGTGCCCCCAAAGAGGACCACGACGCCACGCTGGGCGTCGTAGGCCAGCGCCGGACCGGTGCGCAGGGGGGGCTCGGGGGCAGATCCTGACGGTCCCGCCGGCCGGCCGGCGGCGCCGAGCAGGGATCTGAGCGCCGGGTAGCCCAGGCCGGCGGCGGCCAGGACGGCGACCGCCAGCGCCAGGGTCGCGGCCAGCAGCCGCGGGAAGCGCCTGGCGGAGGCCGGCCGGGCCGGGGTGCCGAGGCCGGGCCGCCCCTCGCCCCCGCCGGCATCGCGACGGCGGGTCGTCGCCGCCAGCACCCGGTCGGGCAGGGTCGGCGGCATCGGCCGGACGGCGCGGGCGGCCAGGTCGCGGCGCAGGCGGCGGTCGAGGTCATCCATCGGTCAGGCCCTCCCGCAGGCTCCTGAGGGCGCGCGCCAGGTGGCTGCGCGCGGTGCCGGGGCGGCAGCCCATCAGCCGGGCGCATTCGTCGAGGCTGTGGCCGTGGTGGTAGTGCAGCACCAGCACGGCGCGCTGGTGGCGGCTGAGGGTGAGGTAGAGGCGGTCGAGGTCGGCGGTGGCGGAGTCCTCCGGCGCGGGCGGCGGCTCGACCGCCGAGCCGGCCCGGAGCACCAACATGTGGCGGGAGCGGAGGCGGCGGCGGAAGTCGATCGAGCGGCGGACGCAGATGCGGGTCAACCAGGCCTCGCGACGGTCGGCATCGCGCAGGCTGGACCAGCGGCGCCAGGCCCGTTCCAGCGTCTCCTGGACCACGTCCTCGGCCTCGGCGGCGTCCTCCAGGATGGAGAAGGCCAGGGCCCAGAGCCGCTGCGCCTCGGTGACCACGGCCACCTCGAAGGCATCCTCCGTCGAGGCGGCGAGCGGGTCTGCCAAGGCACCGGCCATCCTAGTCTCCAAGACGGGCCGAGCCGCGATCCGGTTTACGCCGCGGGAGCGAGGAGAATCGAGTCCGGGGTGGCGGCGTTACCTCCCGGGCCCCTCGGGCGCTCTCAAGGGCATGGGAGGCACACTGGTGCGACAGATCGAGGGGCTCCGATTGACTGACGCGACGCACGACCCGGCGGCGGACGAGGCCGGCGCCTTCGAGGCCGAGCTGGCCGCGGTCGCCCCCGCCGCCTTCGGCCTGGCCCGCCGGCTCGGCGGCCGCCCCGACGAGGCGGCCGACACGGTCCAGGACGCCTGCTGCCAGGCCTGGCGCTACCGGCGCACCCGCCGCGGCGAGTTCAAGCCCTGGTTCCTGGCCATCGTCCACCGCTCGGCCCGGCGCCGGGTGGCCTGGATAACCCTGCCGTCGGCGTGGCAGCCCTCGCTCGCCGCCGGCGCCGCCTCGGACCCGGCCGCCGGCTTCGACCCCGACCTGGCCGAGGCCCTGGCGGGCCTGCCCCGGCGGCAGCGGCTGGCGCTCTGGCTGCGCTACGGCGAGGACCTCAGCACCGCCGACGCCGCGGCGGTCATGGGGATCAGCGACACGGCGCTCAAGCAGCTGGCGATGCGCGGCCGCGAGGGCCTGCGCGCGCGGCTGGCCGGCGCCGGGGAGGCTTGGCGATGAGCGACCAGCCCGACCTGGAGCTCGAAGCCCGCCTGCGCCGGCAGTTCGCCACGGCCGGCCTGACCCCCGAGGAGGAGGCCGAGCTGAGCCGCCTCGGCCGGAGCATCGGCGGCCGCGACTTCGCCCGGCGGCGGGGCCTGGGGTTTGCGGCCGTGCCGGCGCTGGCCGTGGCCGCGGCGGCCGCGGTCTTCGCCGGCGTCCTCGGCTTCAACGCCTACCGGCTGGCCACCACGCCCCGCGGCGTGCCCACCGGCGCCTCGCCGGCCGCGGTTCCCAGCGCCAGCCCGGCGGTGGCGCCGAGCCCGACCCCCGACCTGGCCGTGATGGCCGCCGAGACCCCGCTCCAGACGGTGCCCAGCCCGGGGCAGGCGCTGGTCGTCCGGAGCATCCGCGAGGACGGCGCCGAGCTGTCCAGCTTCAAGGTCCCCGCCGACGCCACCTGGCTCCAGGTCCGGAGCGGGCGCGCGTACTTCGTGCTGGGCGGGCGCCTGCAGTCCAACCTCGCCGACGGCAGCGCTCACGAGGACCTCGGCCCGATGGCCCTGGGCGGCTTCAGCAGCCTGGTGGTGAGCCCCGACGGGCAGCGCTGGCTCTGGAACGTCACCCAGCAGAACGGCAACCAGATCACCTCGGCCGTCCATCTCGCCGGCCGGGGCGTCGCCGACCGCGTCGTGACCTCGGCCAGCGAGACCCAGACGATCCTCAAGCCGGTCGCCTGGACGGCCGGCGGCCCTGTCCTGGTCCACTCGCTGCTGGGGATCGGCGGCTACATCCTCTTCCACCCCTGGGCGGGCACCGCCGACCGGCTCGACGTCTCGACCGGGGCCAGGCGGCCGCTGACGACGAACCAGGCCGGTAGTGCCGCCAACTGCGAGTTCGACGACCTCTCCGCCGACGGCACCGTCGCCTGCATCGCCTACGACGGCCAGGTGCGGCCCCTGCTCCGGCTGATCGGCCCCTCCGGCTCGCCCCGCGACCTGGTGCTGCCGGGCGGCGACAGGGTGGCCGGCATCGCCCGCTTCTCACCCGACGGCAGGACCGTGGCCGTCAGCAGCTCGCCGCAGGTCGGCGCCGACCAGCCCCAGGAGCAGTACCACTCCTACCTGGTCCACGTCGACAGCCTGGCGGTGGAAACGCTCGGCGGTCCCGGGCTGCAGGTCGGCGCCTGGCTTCCCGACGGCCACCTGGCGCTGTTCGAGGACGACCGCACCACCCCCGGCCGAGCCGGCCTCTACGTCTGGAGGGCCGCTGGCGCGCCGGCCCGGATCAGCGACTTCTGGCGGCTCGACGGGGTGTTCGGCTGACCGCCGGGCCCCGGCTCCAATAAGACTGTGGGTTTCCTGTGAACAATTAACAGCCAACCCACAGCAACCGGCCGGATGATGGCAGCGGGCATGAGAGCCAACACCGAGCCCAACGGCAGGTCACCGCAGGACCAGATCAGGGTCCTGGTCGTCGACGACGAGGCGTACATCACGGACCTGGTCAGCCTCTCCCTGCGCTACGAGGGCTTCGACACCCGTGAGGCCCACAGCGGTCGCGAGGCGCTGGCCGCGGCGGCCGAGTTCGACCCCCACCTGGTGGTCCTCGACATCATGCTGCCGGACTTCGACGGCCTCGAGGTGACGCG
>DASZGP010000252.1:0-2486 GCA_035938695.1 Candidatus Dormiibacterota bacterium
CAGGCCGCGCCGGACGAAAAATATGTGAGCGGACAACATATCCCAGCCCGGCCCCACGCGCCAGAGGTTGTGACCTGGGCATAATCGCAGGCTTGGAGCACGGCGCGAGCGACCCCCTGCTGATGATCCCCGGGCCGACCCCGGTGGCGGACGCCGTCCTGCGCGCCCTGGCCGAGCCGGTGCGCAGCCACACCTCGGAGGAGAACGCGGCGTCGCTGGCCCTCGCCCAGGAGGCGCTGCGGGCATGCTTCGGCGCCGCCGACGCCGACGTCTTCGTCTTCGGCGGCTCCGGCACTTTGGCGATGGAGGCGGCGATCGCCAACCACGCCCGGGCCGGCGACCGGGTGGTGGTCGCCAGCCACGGCTTCTTCGGCGCCCGCTTCGAGGAGATCTGCGTCACCCACGGCATGGCGGTGACCCGCGTCGAGGCGCCCTGGGGCCGGCGGCTCGGCGCCGAGGACGTCGCCCGGGCCTGCGCCGACGGCCCCGCCCCCGCGCTGGTGGCGCTGACCCACGTCGACACCAGCACCGGCGTCCTCGCCGACGCCGCGGCCCTGGCGGCGGCCGCCCGCGACGCCGGGGCGATGGTGGTGATGGACGGCGTCTGTGCCACCGGCGGGATCGAGGAGGCGATCGACGCCTGGGGCGTCGACGTCGCCCTGACCGGCGCCCAGAAGGCGCTCGGGGTGCCGCCCGGGCTGGCCATCCTGGCGACGTCGGCACGGGCCCGGGAGCGCCGCCAGGCGCTGGGGCCGGCGCCGCTGTATTACGCCGACCTGTCGCGCTGGGAGTCGACCATGCGGCAGGGGACGCGCTACTTCTCGACCCACGCCACCAGCCTGATCCGGGCCCTGGAGGCGGGTCTGGAGATCGTGATGGCCGAGGGGCTGGCGGCGCGCTTCGAGCGCCACCGCCGGCTGGCGGCGCGGGTCCGCGAGGGCTTCGCCGCGCTGGGGTTCACGCCGCTGACCGAACCCGACGCCCTGGCGCCGACGCTGAGCGTGCTGGCGCCGCCGCCGGGGGTGGACGAGGCGGCCTTCCGCGACGCCATGCTGGAGCAGGGCGTGCTGGTCGCCGGCTGCATCGGGGAGCTCGCCGGGCGCGGCATCCGCGTCGCCCACATGGGCAACGTGGGGGACGCCGAGGTCGACCTGACCCTGCGGGTCGCGGCGGCCAGCCTGTAACCGCGAGCGGTACCATCTCTCGGCGCCACCCCGGTCGCCGACGGCGTCCACTACCAGTCGACCAGCGTGGCCAACGGCGTGGTCTACACCTTCGACACCACCGGCTTCCTCGACGTCCTCGACGCCGCCACCGGGTTGCCGCTCCTGCGCCGCCCGATGACGGTCGACGCCGGGGCGCCCGCGGTGTCCTTCACCAGCGGCGGCATCGCCATCGCCTACCACACGGTCTTCGTGGCGGCCAGCGAGGGCGGCCCGGCCGCCGGGACGCCGATGAACGGCTACCTGATCGCCTACCGCCCGGGGGCGGCGCCGCTGCCCTAGGTCAGACCGCGGTCAGGAGCCAGGGCAGGCTCTCGGCCATCGGCTCGACCAGGGCGCGGAGGTCCTCGCCCGAGATCCTGCCGGTGGCCACCAGGGCCAGGACGGCGCCCAGCGCCGCCGCCTCGGCGCGGTGCCCGATCTCGCCGTGCTCGGCCCGCCAGGCGACCAGGGATGACCGCCCCTCGGTGAGGTCGAGCACCTGGCGCTTGACCTCGTCCCAGCGCGGGCCCAGGTCGGCCTCCTCGAGCGCCCGCAGGGCGGCCCGCTCGGCGTCGTGGAAGCGGTCGAGCGCGCCCACCTCCTCGATCCGCTGCCAGCCCGCGGCGATCCGCTCGATCCCCGCCGGGGAGAGGGTGCGCAGGTCCTCCAGCAGGCGGGGGACGCCGTGGTCGTCGCTGCCGTAGCCGTATCCGTCGCGGTCCATGTAGGGGAAGTCTGGCGCATCGCGCCGCGCGCTGTCGCGGGGGAGCGTCAGACGGAGCGGCGGAAGCGCCAGTAGCGGGCGCCCAGGAGGCGGTCGTCGCCCATCGCGGTGAGCTCCGCGAGGTGCCGTTCGAGGGCCGCCTTGAGCCGGGCCGCGGCGCCCGCCGGGTCCTCGTGCGCCGGCACCGGCTCGGGGACGATCTCGTCGACCACGCCCAGGGCCATGGCGTCGGCGCTGGTCACCCGCAGGGCCTCGGCGGCGACGCGCTTCATGCCGGCGTCGCGCCAGGTGATGGCGGCGCAGGCCTCCGGGGAGGCGACGGAGTAGATCGAGTGCTCCAGCATCAGGACCCGGTCGGCCAGGGCCAGGGCCAGCGCCCCGCCGCTGCCGCCCTCGCCGATGACCGTGGCCACGATCGGGGTGCAGAGGTCGGACATCACCGACAGCGACTCGGCGATGGCCCACGCCGGCCCGGCCTGCTCGGCGCCGACGCCGGGGTAGGCGCCGGGGGTGTCGACCAGGCAGACGATCGGGAACCCGAACTTGGCCGCCTGGTG
>DASZGP010000253.1:0-5303 GCA_035938695.1 Candidatus Dormiibacterota bacterium
AAAGGGGGTTTTTCCATGACACGACTCCGAGCGTTCCTGCCCACCTGCCCGCGCGGCGCGCGGGCCGCGATCACCGCCCTGGCCCTGGCCGGCGGGCTGACCCTGGGGCTGGCGCCCGCGACGCCCGTCGGGGCCACCAGCTGCACCGGCACGCCGGCGACGATCCTCTCGCTGTCCTCCGAGATGAGCATCGGCGGCACCTACGCGCTGCCGGCCTCCAGCCCGACCGCGATGGTGGTCTTCGGCCACGGCTACCGCAACGACTCCTCGTCCTGGGCCGGACACCTCACCGAGGCGGCCCAGCACGGCCTCCTGGCGGTGGCGCCCGACTACACCGGCCTCGGCGCCGGGCCCGATTTCCGCGGCTGGCCGGCGCAGGCCGGCGCCGCCGACGTGGTGGCGGCGGCCCAGCACTTCCTGGCCAGCTGCTCGACCATCACCAAGGTCGAGGTGCTGGGCGTCAGCATGGGCGGCAACATGACCGGCCTGGCCGTCGCCGCCAAGGCCACCCGCGCCGACGGCGTCACCCCGCTGTTCGACTACTGGGTCGACGTCGAGGGGGCGACCAACTGGATCGAGACCTGGGCCGAGGCCACCGCGGTGGGCCCGGGCAATGCCTACGCGGCCGGCGCCGCGGCCGACATCCAGGCCGAGGCGGGCGGCACGCCGCTGACCGCGCCGGCCGCGTTCGCCAGCCGCGACGTCCTCCTGCGCCACGCCGACGTGGCCGGCAGCGGGATCAAGGGGGTGGTCATGATCCACTCCGTCGAGGACGGCCTGGTGCCCTACGACCAGAGCCGCGAGCTGGCCACCGCCCTGCGCCTCGACGGCCGCAAGGTCGACGTCTACAGCGTGCTCCGGCGCACCGGCGACCGCGACCCCGGACACGACCAGACCACCCTCACCAGCGACGCCAGCGCGACGCTGGGCGACATGGACCCCTTCTCCGGCCACGCCTGGGAGGGAAGCTCCACCCACATCGTGATGAAGACCGCCATGGCCCAGCTCTTCGCCCTGGTCGACGGCACCGAGCCGGCACCGGACAACCAGGAGTTCGTGGTCGACTCCGGCCTCGGCACCGTGGGGCCGTTGCCCCTTTAGGGCCAACGCTCGGGGGGCGGCCCGCGGGTCGTCCCCCGAGTTGACCGGCGCCCGTCGCGGGCCGAGAATCGCCAGATGCCCGGTCCGCGCCTGGCGCTCGCCACCCTCGCCGCCACCCTCCTGCTGGCGCCCGCCGCCACCCTGACGGTGCCGGCCGCGGCGGCCGTCCCGCCGGTCTTCGACGCCGGCCAGACGCTGGCCGGGGCCGGGGGCGCCGAGCCCTCGCTGGCCATCGACACCACCACCACCGCCTTCCGCGACGCGATCTACGTCAGCGCCATCCCCGGCCCCAACATCTGGCGCTCCTTCGACGGCGGCCGGACCTTCAAGGCCCCCGTGCCGTTCGACACCATGGGCCCCTCGCGCGGCGGCGACGACGACGTGGTCGTCGACCACAACGGCAACGTGATCGTCGACGACCTCAACCTCAGCCACGCCCTGGTGCAGGTCTCCACCGACCATGCGGCGACCTTCAACACCGGCTTTCCCACCGCCTACGAGGACGACCGGCCCTGGCTGGCGGTCGACGGCGACAACGTCTACGTCGCCTACCACGACTTCGTGCTGGAGCTGCCGGTGGTCTGCAAGTCGACCGACGGCGGCCAGACCTTCGCCTTCTGCAACACCGTCTTCGCCGGCGACCCCTCGGCGCTGGGGCAGTGCCTGGAGAACACCAACCCCGGCCGCAGCCTGGTGGTCGACCCGGTCGACAAGTCGCTGAACTTCATGTTCTCCTGCAGCACCGCGCAGGAGAACGCCGCCCAGCCGCCCTACGGCCCGATCCACGACTACTTCCTGGCCAAGTCGGCCGACGGCGGCCTGACCTGGACCACCTACCCGATCTTCAAGGCCGACACCTCGGGCGGCAGGGTGGCGACCTACGGCAACTTCTGGAGCACCCTGGCCAGCGACGCCGCCGGCAACTACTACACGGTCTTCGCCGGCACCCCCGACGACAACCACCCGCTGGCCAACCCCTACCACGTCTGGATGGTGGTGTCGCGGGATCACGGCCGGACCTGGGGCCCGCTGGTGCAGGTGGACCATGAGGCCGACGGCAAGGGCACCCACGTGCTCTCCCACATCGCCGCCACCGCTCCCGGCCAGGTGGACATCGTGTACTACGCCAGCCCCAAGACCGGTGAGCCCAACGGGGTCTGCGGCGACACCGCCGCCCAGGCGACCTGCCCCGAGGCCCCCTTTCCGGCCTGGAACACCGCCGGCGCGCCAGGCTGGAAGGTGGAGATGTCGCAGTCGGTCGACGCCCTGGCCGCCCACCCCAGCTTCAGCCAGGTGGCCCTGACCAGCTACTACACCCACTACGGCGAGCTCTGCACCAACGGCCTGATCTGCGGCCAGTCGGACCGGACCCTGCTGGACTACATCAGCGTCGGCGTCGACTGCACCGGCCTGGCCCACGTGGCCTACGCCGGCACCACCAAGGCCGACGACAGCGCGACGGTGCGCGTCAGCAACCAGACCGGCGGCTCGCGGATCGCGCCGCCGGCGGCCTGCGGCCCGGTGGCGGCGGGCCAGAGCACGCCGGGGCCGCCGGTCTCGCCGGGCAGGGCGCCGCTGCCCGGCACCGGGACCGGCGCCTGGGTCCCGGCGGCGGCGCTGGGGCTGGCGGGCTTGATCGGCCTGGCGCTGGTGTCGCTGGGCCGGAAGCCTCGCTCGGCCTAGAGCGCCACCGGAGCGCCGTGGACCACGACCTGCGGCGGGGTGGTCGGGGCGGCGAAGTCTCCGCCTCCCTGGCCGTTGCCGCCCTGTCCGTTGCCGCCCTGGCCGTTGCCACCGCCCTGACCGTTGTTGTCGCTGTCGTTGTCATTGCCCGCGTCACCACCTTCGGCCTGGTCGTCGTCGCCGTCATCGGAGGCCGATGGGGAGGGATGCGGGCTGGCCGACGGTGAGGCGCTCGGCGAGGCCGAGGGCGAGGGGCTGGGGCTCGGAGACGCCGCGGGCGATGGGCTCGGCGACGCGCTCGGGCTCACCGACGGCGACGGGCTGGGAGACACCGAAGCCGACGGGCTCGGGCTCGGCGAGGCCTGGACGCAGGCGCTGCCCAGGAGGAAGTCCGAGCCGTAGGCCGTGGCGTCCTTGGGCGAACGGTCGATGGTGGTGTTGAGGCCGTCGCCGAGGGGGTCACCCTGGCCCAGGGTGGTGACGCCGTAGACCTTGGTCAGCGTCTGGCCGGGGGCCAGCGAAGGCGTGAAGGTGGCGTCGGCGAAGTGGACCACGATGTCGATGGTCCCGCCCGGCCCCGGCGTGAAGGTCCCGGTGGTGGTGGTCGAGGCGGTGCGCGGCCCGGCGCCGGTGCCGGTGGCGAAGGTCGGGGTGGCGCTGGCCAGGGTAACGGTGGCCGAGGCGAAGTAGTCGAGCCCGCCGGTGGTGAACTGGAAGAACCAGTTCTCGAAGGTCGCGTTGCTGGGCAGGGTGGCGCTCAGGTTCTTGACCTGGAGCCGCACCGTGACTTGGTCGGCCGCGCTCTCCAGCACCCCGCCGGAGATCAGGTCGAGGTTGTCGAGGTTGGCCGGGGTGCCGCCGGGCGGGACGGTGCCACCGGGGGCGGTGTTGGGCGCGTCGCCGGCCGGCGAGGTGAAGAGCGGGTAGCAGTTGGCCGGCGGCGGGCCCCCGGGCGAGGTCGACGGCGACGGGGTGGTCGCCGCGCTGGGCGAGGGCGAGCCGCCAGGCGACGGGCTCTGGACCGTGCCGGGGATCTCCTGGGCGTACCAGATCTGCCCCACCGCGGCGTTCTGGGAGGTGTCGGTCCAGGCCACGTGGGCCACGCCGTCGGGGCCGTCGGAGACCTCGAAGTAGTCGAGCATGGTGCGGTCGCCGCTGGTGCCCACGGCGTTGCTGCAGTTGGAGCCGGTCTCGCAGACGAACCCGGTGTGGATGTTGTGGTCGTTGACCTGGCTGAGCACCGGGTTGGCGCTCCCGGTCAGCCGCGCCATGTAGACGTTCCACTTCGAGGTCGCCGTCTCGGTGGCGTCGGGGCTGCCGTACCAGACCACGTCGGCGCGGCCGCCGGGGCCGGCGTCGACCCAGGGGAAGATGTTGGTCGCGGTGCCCATGGTGGGCAGGATCTGCTCGCTCCAGGGGCCGGCGCTGGCGGCCGCCGCCGAGGCCGAGGCGAAGTGGATGCTGTGCTCGTCGGAGTAGACCGCGTAGAGGGTGCCGTCGGCGGCCTGGGCCAGCACCGGGAAGAGGTGGTAGTAGCTGGTGGCGCCGAGGCTGTCGTGGATGACGGAGTCGGTCCAGGTGGCGCCGCCGTCGTGGGAGGCCGCCAGCCAGATCGCGCTGTACTGGACGGTGGAGGCGTTGCTGTCGAGGAAGATGACGTAGATGTTCTGGCCGTCGGGGGTGACCACGACGTTGCCGGCGACGGTGGCGCAGCAGGGGGTCAGGCCGGGCAGGTTGACCGGCGTGCCGCCCTGGGCGTAGGTCACCCCGCCGTCCTCGCTCTTGGCCAGGAAGATCTGGCTGGAGCCGACCTGGCGGTAGTCCATGAAGAACTCCAGCGGGTTGTTGTCGCCGGCGTTCCACTCACGGTCCACCGCCGGGATCTGCTGCCCGACGGGGCTCGGGACCCAGGTCACGCCGCCGTCGAAGGAGCCGCTGGTGGTGATGTTGGGGATGGTCAGCGAGGAGGCCGCGATGACGTCCTTGCCGGTGCCGATGGGAGCGGCCTGGGGCAGGCGCGAGGTGGCGATGTCGCAGTCGGCGCCGCCGGCCTGGGCGTCGGTCAGGCCCCGGTAGCTGCTGCCGGCGCCGTCAGGGTTGACCTTCCAGAAGTCGCAGCCGCCGGCCAGGCTGGCGGGGGCCACGACGTAAGTGTCGTTCTGGGCCGAGGTGCGGATCGACGGCTCGCCGTCGCTGGGCGAGTTGATCCCGTTGTGCTGGGTCTTGGGCAGCTGGATGTTGGCCGTGAACTGCGGACCAGCTCCGCCCGCCGCGGCCGGCGACCCGCCGGCGCCGGCCAGCGCCAGCCCGAGCGACGAGAGGGTCAGCGCCGCGACCGCGGCGGCGGCCCAGCCTCCACGCGCGCGCAGCCGGCGCGCCTTGAGCACGATACCCATCCAGCCTTCTCCCCGCCGTCGCTGACGGCTCCGGCCCCTTCCCGGGCCGGGTGCGTTGACCCGGCGCCGCGAGGGTCTCGCCGCCCAGGTTACCGGGCAGCTTAGCAGCGTCGGGGGGGGGGG
>DASZGP010000254.1:0-6944 GCA_035938695.1 Candidatus Dormiibacterota bacterium
CGCCGGCAACGCCATCCCCAACCCCAAGCCGGAGGACTTCAAGCCGACCCTCAAGAAGCTGGGCCAGGAGATCTGGGGTCCCGAGGACTTCATCCGCCTCGACCGGATCAAGATCGAGTACTACACCAAGCTGCGCCCCGACTCGCCGGTGGTCGCGGCCATCAACAAGTACCAGACGCCGGCGCCGGCGCCCTCGGCCCCCGCTCCGGCCGCCAGCCCCAAGAAGTGATGGCGGCGCTCCGGCGCGGCCTCACCGAGCTTCGTGGCTGGCAGGACTGGCGCCTGTCCACCAAGATCATGATCTTCCTGCTGGTGGTCGCCCTGGGCTCCATCTTCTTCGTCAACAAGCAGAGCGAGACCCGCAGTACCCAGCTCCTGACCGGCGACCAGGAGAAGTTCCAGACCAGCCTGGCGGACATCGTCAGCATCCAGGTCGAGAGCCAGCTGCTGCAGTACCGGGCGGAGGTCAAGGAGGTCGCCACCGCCCCCGAGGTCGAGGACTTCATGGGCGCCACTCCCGACCGCCAGGCCCAGACCGGGCCGGCCCTGCTGGCCCGGATGAAGGGCATCCTGACCGCCGATCCCGACTACCGCCTGCTCCTGCTGATGGACAAGGACGGCAACGTGGTGATCTCCGACGAGCCCGGCCTCCAGGGCCAGAGCAACGCCGCCAAGGAGTTCTTCACCCAGGGCATCGCGGCCTCCGCCGACAACCCCTACACCTCCGACATCAGCCTGGCCGAGGACCGCCGGACCCAGATCATGTACATCTCCCAGCCGGTGCGCGACAGCCGGGGCGTGGTGCTGGGGGTGGCGGCGATCCGCCTCTCGCCCGACCGGGTCGCCGCGCCGCTGTTCTCCGCCGACCTCAAGCGCCAGGGCCGCCGGGGCTTCCTGATCAACCACGACGGCGTGATCCTGGCCAACAGCGCCAGCCCCAGCCTCGACTACCGCTCGCTGGGCGCCCTCGACCCGACCCAGACGGCGCGGGTCAAGCAGCAGTTCGTGATCGACCGGGTGGACTCCCTCAACCTCGACAACCTCGCCGCCAGCGTCGCCGGCACGACCCAGGCGGGCTTCGCCGAGGCGCCCCTGCTGAGCCCGCAGGAGACGGACGTCATCGGCTACTCGCCGGTGCCCCAGCAGCGCTGGACGGTGATGGTCAGCGAGGACTCGGCGCTCTTCACCAAGGACATCCACGACCTCTCCAACAGCCAGTTCTTCAGCACCGTGATCCTGGCCCTGATCATCGGCGGGATGGTCATCTTCGCCGGGCGGATGTTCGAGTCGACCGAGCGCGAGTCGCTCTCCGACCCCCTCACCGGCCTGGCCAACCGCCGCTTCTTCCAGGAGATCCTGCTCCGCGAGCTGCGCCGGGCCCAGCGGGCCAACCAGCCGGTGGCCCTGCTGATCGCCGACATCGACCACTTCAAGGGGGTCAACGACACCTACGGCCACGGCGTCGGCGACGAGGTCCTGGAGCAGGTGGCGGGGATCATGCTGTCCTCGGTGCGCGCCACCGACTTCGTGATCCGCTACGGCGGCGAGGAGTTCATCGTGCTGCTCCCCGAGACCCGCCTGGCCGACGCCACGGCGGTGGCCGAGAAGCTCCGCCGGACCATCGGCGACACCATCCTGGAGTCGACGTCGCGGCCCGGGATCACGTTGAAGTGCACCGTCAGCGTGGGGGTGGCCGCCTACCCCAGCGACGGCGCGACCGGCGAGCAGATGATCCTCAAGGCCGACAAGGCCCTCTACTTCGCCAAGCAGAACGGCCGCAACCGGATCGCCACCACCGCCGACCTCGAGAGCCCGCCCCCGGACGTCAAGCCGATCTCCGCGGCCCGGCGGTGATCCGCCTCGCCGGCGACGCCGGCGGCTGGGCGCCGTGGCAGGTCTTCGTCCTCCTGGCGGTGGCCCTGCTGCTCCTGGGCGGCTTCCTGACCATGACCCAGACCATGGCTCCCGGCGGCCCGGCCCGGGACTGGTTGCACCGCCGCGACGCCCGCCGCTGGTCCCAGCCCGGCGCCGCGCCGGCCACCGTGACCCGCCACTACTGGACCATCGACGAGTACCGCAAGGATTCCGCCCGCCTCCGGGAGATCGGCCACCGGGTCGAGAGCGAGACCACCAACGACCCCTACGTGGTCCCCATCGTCACCCGCAGCGGCCGGCCCCTCCGCCGCTACCGGGTGCCCATCGTGCACGTGATCTACACCCTGCCGGCCGGCCTCGCCGCCGGCTGACCCCGGGCGGGCGATCAGGCCAGGGCGTCGATCGCGGCGGGGAGGGCGGCCAGGCTGGGGAGGACGGTGACCTCGTCGGGCTCGGGGGTCTCCTGGCGGAACTCGTGGGTCAGGAAGGCCCGGATGCCCAGCGCGCGCGGGCCGCGGACGTCCTCGCGGAGGCGGTCGCCGACGAACACCGCCTCCTCGGGGCCGGCGCCGAGGCGGCGGAGGGCGTCCTCGTAGATCGCCGGGTGGGGCTTGCGGAGGCCCAGCTCGGAGGAGTAGACGGTGGCGTCGAAGCACTCGAAGAGGCCGTGGCGGCGGAGCTGGTCGCGCAGCCCCTCGGCGGGGAAGGTGGCGTTGGAGACGATGGCGAGGCGGAGCCCGCGGTCGCGCAGGGCGGCCAGGGTGGGGGCGGCCGCGGGGCTGACCGAGATGCCGTGGATCCAGGCCGCCTGCTCCTGGGCGATGACCCAGCGGACGGTCTCGGCGGCCAGCTCCAGGCCCACCGAGCGGAGGCAGCGGTCGTAGATCGCGGCGATGTCCAGCTCCAGCTCGGAGCCGTTGGCGTAGTCGGCGCCGATCGCCGCATCCACCCCGTGGGAGACCGCCCGGACCAGCTCGGCGGCCCCCGGCACCTCCCGCTCCAGGTCGGCCTCGAGGCGGAGGTTGATCTGGTGGTAGGCGTCGAGGAGCTGGGCGTCGGGGCGGAAGAAGCCGGCGATGGTGTCGCCGTAGTCGAGCAGCACGGCCCTGATCGTCATGCCCGGGGGCGGAGGAGCCTGAGCGTCTCCAGGTTGCTGCGCCCCTCCACGTGCTCGTCGCCGGGGGTCTCGAGGATGAACGGCAGCCGGCCCAGGACGGGGTGGGCGAGGAGGTGGGCGAAGGTCTCGATGCCGACGTTGCCCTGGCCGATGTGCCAGTGGCGGTCGACCTTGCCGCCCAGCTCGACCTCGGTGTCGTTGGCGTGGACCACGTGGACCCGCTCCAGGCCGACGGTGGCGTCGAGATGCGCGATGGTGGCGCGGGCGGCGGCCGGCCCGGCCATGTCGTTGCCGGCGGAGTGGGCGTGGGCGGTGTCGAAGCAGATGCCGACCCGGTCGGCGTGGGGGGTGAGGCGCCGCAGCAGCTCGCCGAGGTCCTCGAAGCGGCCGCCGATGTTGTCCCCGGTGCCGGCCGAGTTCTCCAGGAGCAGGCGGGGCGTTCGCGGCCCATCCTGGCCCGCGGGGTCCGAGCCGGCGGCCGGCACCGCCGCCAGGGCGTGCTCGACGGCCGCCACGATGCGCTCCAGGCCGCCCTCCAGCCCCGAGCCGCGGTGGCTGCCGATGTGGACGATGACGCAGTCCAGGCCGTAGGCCGCCGCCCGCTCCATCTCGTTGGCCAGCGACTCCTTGGACTTGCCGTGCAGCACCGGGTCGTCGCTGGCCAGGTTGATCAGGTAGTTGCAGTGGCTGACCACGGTGCGGACACCGGCCGCCCGCAGCGCCTCGGTGAATTCCCGCGCCGGCCCCGGCTGGACCGGCGGCGCCTTCCAGGCGGCGGGGTTGCCGGTGAAGATCTGGACCGCCTCGACGCCCAGGTCCCGGGCGGACTCCACCGCCGCCGCGAAGCCCCTGTTGGTGGAGATGTGCAGCCCCAGCGCGGCGCCGCCGGCCGGGCTCATGTCGGGGCCGCCCCCATCCGCAGCGCGATCAGGCCGGCCGCCGCCCCGGCGCCGACACCGTTGTCGATGTTGACCACGGTCATCCCGGGCGAGCAGGTCTGGAGCATCCCCAGCAGGGCGGCCAGGCCGCCGCCGCCGGCGCCGTAGCCGACCGACGTCGGCACGCCGATGACCGGCGCCGCCACCAGCCCGGAGACCACCGAGGGCAGCGCCCCCTCCATGCCGGCCACCACCACGAAGACATCGGCGCCCTGGCGAAGCATCCCGGCCAGAGGCGCGGTCAGGCGGTGGAGCGCGGCGACGCCGACGTCGTAGGCGCGGTCGACCTCGCAGCCCATGGTCGCGGCGACCATCCGGGCCTCCTCGGCCACGGTCACGTCGCCCGTGCCGCCGGCCAGGATCGCGACGTGGCCGCGCGCCCCAGCGCGGTCCGGCTCCGGGGGGGCGTCCGCTGGCGGCATGGGGCCGGCGCCGGACGCCCGCGGCGGTCGCTGCGGGCTCCAGCCCGGCGCCCGCAGGCGCCGCCCGGCGCCGAAGTCGTCCACCTCCAGGCCGGCCCCGGCCGCCGCCGCGCGCAGCGCCGCGTCGTGCGCGCCGTCCACCCGGGAAACCAGCCCCACGCCCGCCGCCAGCGCCAGGGCCAGGGCCGCGGCGGCGCAGTCCGCGGGCGTCTTGGACGGCGCGTAGACCACCTCGGGGACGCCCTTGCGCACCTGCCGGTCGGGGTCCAGGCGGGCGATCTCGCCGATTGCCTCGACGCGGTCGGCCTGGAGCAGGCGGAGCGTCTCCTCGACGTCGAACTCGCCCGCCAGGAGGCGCTCCAGGATCTCTCTCACGCCCAGATCTTAGGGGGCTGGAAAGGGGGTCCGAGCCTATAATCGGCGCGAGGTGAATGTGGCTTGAGCATGAACATCATCGCGTTCATCAAGGAGCGGGCCCGCTTCTACAACTGCCCGGCGTGCGCCCGCAACCTGGAGAGATGCGAGGTCAAGATGCTGGAGCAGGCCGACTCCCACCTCACCGTCGAGGTCACCTGCGCGCGCTGCCAGGTCACCTTCATCGTCGTGCTGCAGGTCGCCTACAGCCGTGACGAGGAGGGGGGCGAGCTGCGCGACGAGGAGCCGGCGGGCGTCTCCAGCGGGCGCGCCGACCCGATCAGCCACGACGAGATCCTCGACGTGCACGACCTGCTGCGGGACTTCCGCGGCGGCCTGAAGGACCTGATCAGGTCCAACGACCCGCGGGCCAACTGATGGCCCAGGCCCCGGCGCGGAGCTTGCTCCGGGGGGCCGGCCACGCGCCCGGGACCGGCGGCGTCTACCTGGACCACGCCGCCACCACCCCGGTCGACCCCGAGGTGCTGGAGGCCATGCTCCCCTACCTCGGCGAGGTCTACGGCAACCCCTCGTCGGTCTACGGCCCGGGGCGCCGGGCGCGGGCCGCGCTGGACGCCGCGCGCGACACCGTCGCGGCCGCCCTGGGCGGCCAGGCGCGGGAGATCGTCTTCACCTCGGGAGGCTCGGAGTCCGACAACCTGGCCATCCGCGGGGTGGCCCGGCGCAACGCCGAGCGCGGCCGCCACCTGGTCTGCAGCCAGGTCGAGCACCACGCCGTCCTCCACACCATGCAGGACCTGGAGCGGCAGGGCTTCGAGGTCAGCTACCTGCCGGTGGACGGAAAGGGCCGGGTCGACCCCGGCGACCTGCGCCAGGCGCTGCGGCCGGGACAGACCCAGCTGGTCTCGGTGATGCTGGGCAACAACGAGGTCGGCACCGTCGAGCCGGTGGCCGAGCTGGCCGAGCTGGCGCACCAGGCCGGCGCCTACTTCCACACCGACGCGGTGCAGGCCTTCGGCAAGGTGCCGGTGCGCGTCGACGACCTCGGCGTGGACCTGCTCTCGATCTCCGCCCACAAGGTCAACGGGCCCAAGGGCGCGGGCGCGCTGTACGTCCGCATGGGCACCCGGATCAGCCCCCTGATCACCGGCGGCGGGCACGAGCGCAACCGCCGCGCCGGCACCGAGAACGTCGCCGGGATCGTCGGGCTGGCCCGCGCCGCCGAGCTGGCGGTGCGCGACCTCCAGCCGCGGGTGGCCCACATGGCGGCGCTCGCCGGGCGGCTGGTCGAGGGGCTGCCGGCCGCCGTCCCCGGGGCCAGCCTGACCGGCCATCCCACCGAGCGGCTGCCCCACCACGCCAGCTTCCTGATCCCCGGCGTGCCGGGCGACTCGCTGCTGATGCTGCTGGACCGAGCCGGCGTCTACGCCTCCAGCGGCAGCGCCTGCACCTCGGGCTCGCTGGAACCCTCCCACGTGCTGCTGGCGATGGGAATCTCCCCGGAGGCGGCCCTGGGCGGCCTGCGCCTGACGGTCGGCGCCGCGACCACCGCGGCCGAGGTCGACGTCGCGATCGGCGCCGTCGCGGACGCCGTGCGACAACTGCGCGCCACGTAGGCAAAAACCGGCAAATCGGCCCTCCGGCCTGGTAGGGTGAATGCGTCCCCCCTCTTCTGAGCCCTGGCCGGTTCGCCGGCCCGGGCTCTTTTCTTTGCTGCGGGCGCGCTCAGCGGGCCGTGGCCGGGCGGGCGCGGCGCCGGCGGCGGCGGGCGGCGAGCAGCAGCATCGCGAGGACCTCCACGGTTCCACCGCCGATGGCCGCCGGCGGGAGCCAGCCGCCGTCCGCCGGGGGCGGGCCGCGGTCCACCGCCGGGGCGGCGGCCGGGGGCGCGGGGGGCGCCAGCGCGACCTCCACGGGGGGTGAGGGCGCCGCCACGGGGCGCGGCGCGACCGGGCTAGGGGTGGGCGCGGCCGGCGGGACGGCCGCCGGGACGACGGCCGCCGGGCTGGAGGGCGCGGCGCGGGGCGCGACGGGGTGGGCGGGCGGCGGCGCCGGGGCGCGTGGGGTGGCCCCGGCCGGCGGGCTGCCCGGGGTCGGCGGGGCGGCGCCGGTCGAGAAGCTCCAGGCGTAGGTCGCGCCGCCGGCGGTGAGGCTGACCCGGTAGGTGGCGCCGGCCTGCAGCGGCGCCCGGGGGATCAGCGCCGCCGCCCCCCGGCT
>DASZGP010000255.1:0-7224 GCA_035938695.1 Candidatus Dormiibacterota bacterium
CGCCGGGGGCTGGGAGGAGCCCTTCTGCGTCGAGGCCTTCGCCGCCTTCGCCCGGCTCTGCGCCCGCGAGTACGGCGACCTGGTCTCGACCTGGACCACCTTCAACGAGCCCAACGTCTTCGTCTACCAGGGCTGGTTCCAGGGCTACTGGCCGCCCCAGAAGCGCGACCCCAAGCTCGGCGCGCGGGTCTTCCGTCACCTCCTGGCGGCCCACGCGGCGGCCTACCGGGAGATCAAGGCGGCGCCCCACGGCGGCGCCTCGCGGGTCGGGGTGGCCCAGCACCTGCGGGTCTTCGCGCCCTTCCGGCCCTGGTCGCCGCTGGACCGTGTCGCCGCCGCGCTGCCCGACGCAGGGTTCAACCACTGGTTCCTGCGCGGCTGCACCGACGGCGGCGCCGGCTTCCCGCTGGGCACCACCGAGCGCGTCCCCGAGGCCGCCGGGACGCTGGACTGGATCGGGGTCAACTACTACAGCCGCGACATGGTGGCGTTCGACCCGCGCCAGCCCGGCAACCTCTTCTCGCGCACCTTCCCCAAGCCGGGCGCCGAGCTGTCCGACTTCCAGATGGAGGTCTACCCCGAGGGGCTGCACACCGTCCTGACGGACACCTGGGAGCGCTACGGCAAGCCGGTCTGCGTCACCGAGAACGGCGTCGCCGACGCCGACGACCGCATCCGTCCCCGAGCCCTGGTGGCCCACCTCGCGGAGGCGGCGCGGGCGCTGCGCGAGGGGGTCGACCTGTTCGGCTACCTGCACTGGTCGACGATGGACAACTTCGAGTGGGCCGAGGGCTTCTCGATGCGCTTCGGGCTGGTCGCGGTGGACTTCGAGACCCAGGCCCGCACCCCCCGCCCCAGCGCGGCGCTCTACAGCCGGATCATCGCCCGGGGCGGGCTGGCCTGGTCGGAGCTCCAGGAGCACCACCCGCGGGCCCTGCGCTACTTCGTCGGCGCGGGGTCTCAGCCGGTCAGGCGCCAGCCTTCGCGGACCTCGAACAGCCCGCTGTAGGAGAGCGCCACCCCACCCGGGGCGACCCGGATCGTCGCGGCCCGACCGGCGATCGCGGCGGCGCGCTCGACCGTGACGATCCCCTCGGCATCGGCGAAGACCCGGTAGTCGTGCTCCAGCGGCTCCGGCACCAGGTCCTCGGCGCCGATGAACACGGTGCGGATCCGGCGCGCCGGCCGCGCCGCGAAGTCCCAGCGGGCCAGCAGGATGGTGGTGAAGGCCGCGCCGAGGTGGTCCAGCTCGACCTCCGGGCCCCAGCCCATCTCCACCTGCGAGGGGCCGTCGGGGGCCTCGCGGCTGGCCAGCACGCCGTTGCCGGTGATCGCCAGCTCCAGCCGGTGCTCCTCGCCCCAGGCGTTGCGGGTCGAGAGGTAGAGGATGCGGGTGGCGAGGTCGGGCTCGAGGTGCCATTCCAGGTCGGTGGCCAGGGGCAGGGGCCGGGTCAGCTCCAGCCGGGAGGCGACGCGCCAGCCGGCCTCCGAGCGGGCCAGCTCCATCCGCTCCTCGCCGGCCGGGTCGCCGGCGGCGTCGCGGAAGCCGTAGGTCGCCTGGTGGGGTCGGAGCGGACGGCGCACGGCGGCGATTATCGGCGCCGCGCTTGATCTAGTCTTGACCAGCGCCGCGCCGGCGCGTGGAGGATCGCCTTGTCGCAAGCAGACCAGCCGCCAGCGGACGTCCCGGCACCGAGCCCGGTACAGGTGCAGATCCCGGAGCAGCACTCCGAGATCGCCTACAGCGACCAGGCCTTCGTCTACTTCACGCCGGTCGGCTTCACCATCGACTTCGCCCAGCTGACCCCCCAGATCGGGATGAGCCGGGTGGTCTCCCGCGTGGGCATGAGCGCCACGCACCTCAAGCTGCTGGTGCAGGTCCTGACCGACAACCTGCACCACTTCGAGAGCCAGTTCGGCGTGGTTCAGGTGACCCCGCAGATGGTCGAGCAGCACGTCCCCCAGCGGCTGGGGATCGGATTCCATCCGGGCCCCGCCGAGGCGCCGCCGGCGAGCTCGGCCGCGGAGCAGTCGGCTGCCGGCTGAGGCGCCGGCCACGGAGTCGCTCCGCGCCGGGGTACGCCTGTCCCGCCGGCTGGCGGCGGTGCGGTCCCTGGTCGCCGAGCGGGGCGGGATCGCCGACGTCGGCAGCGGCCACGGGCTGCTGGCCGCCTCGCTGGCGGCGGAGGGCCGCACGGTGATCGCCACCGAGCGGACGCCGGCGGCGCTGGCCGAGCTGCGGCGCTGCCTCGAGCGGGATGGGTCGGAGGCCGGCGGCGACCGGCGGGAGCGCGGCATCGACCTCCGCCGCGGTGAGGGCCTGGCGCCGATACTGCCGGGTGAGGTGGAGACCGTGGTCATCGCCGGCCTGGGCGGCCGCAGCATGCTGCGCATCCTGGTGGGAGCCGCCTGGCTGCCGCCACGCCTGGTGCTGCAGCCGCAGTCCGACCTCGACGTGATCGAAGCCTGGGTGGCCGACCGCGGCCTGCCGGCCCAGCGGATCCTGGTCACCGATCGCGGGCGGGAGTACGTGGCTCTCGGCGTGGACGTGGACGCCGCGCCGGCTCCGGCGATCGCCTAGATGCACCTCGTCCTGCACACCGACGGCGGCTCCCGTGGCAACCCCGGGCAGGCGGCGATCGGGGTGGTGGTCGAGATCGAGAAGGACGGCGAGCGCGAAACGCTGGTCGAGATCGCGGAGCCGATCGGGATCGCCAGCAACAACGTCGCCGAGTACCGGGCGGTGATCCGCGGGCTGGAGGAGGCCACCCGGCTGGGCGCCGACCGGGTCACGGTCCAGCTCGACAGCCTGCTGGTGGTGGAGCAGCTCAACGGCCGCTACCGGGTCAAGCACGCCGACATGCTGCCGCTGCACCGGCGGGCCCGGGAGGCCGCCGAGGGCATCGGCGCGGTGACCTTCCAGCACGTGCGCCGGGAGCTCAACCGGGAGGCCGACCGGCTCGTCAACCAGGCTCTCGACGGCCGGCCCACCAGCCCGTGAAGCCCACCAGCCCGTGAAGCCCACCCGCCTGACCGTCGAGCGGCGCTTCTGCGGGCCGCCCGACCACGCCAACGGCGGGTACGTCGGCGGCCTGCTCTTCGAGATGCTCGACCCCCCCAACCAGTGCGCCCAGGTGACGCTGCGGCGCCCGCTCCCGGTGGAAAGCGAGGTCGAGGCCCGGCCCGCCCGCCGGGGCGGTGTCGACCTGGTCGCCGGCGGCGAGGTGCTGGTGGAGGCCGAGCCCGCCAACCTCTCGATGGAGATCCACCCTCCGGTGCCCTTCGCCGATGCCGGGCGGGCGGCCCGCGACCTCCCCGACGGCGCCGCCTTCCAGTTCCGCGGCTGTTTCGTCTGCGGCGCCGATCGCGGCCCTCGCGACGGGCTCGGCATCCGGCCCGGCCCGGTGCCCAAGCGCACCACGGTGGCCGCCCCCTGGATCCCCGATCACGGCCTCACCGGCCCCGGCGACCTGGTCCGCCAGCGCTACGTCTGGGCCGCCCTCGACTGCCCCGGCGCCTACGCCCTGCACCTCAACGGCGCCGGGGACGAACCCCTGGTCCTGGGCCGCATGACCGCCAAGGTCATCCACCCCCTGGCCGCCGGGGAGCGCTGCGTGGTCACCGCCTGGCCGATCGGCGCCGACGGCCGTCGCCTCTTCGCCGGCACCGCGATCCACAACGAGCAGGGCTGGCTGGTCGCCCTCACCACCCAGACCTGGTTCCCCGCCGCGGGCAGGGTCCCCGGCGCCTGAACCGGCAGGTCACCGCGGGCAAGGTCCCCGGCGCCTGATCCGGCAGGCCACCGCGGGCGAAGCCCGTGCGCGCCCGGGGGTAAGATCGCCTTGCCTGGTGAGCCGGACAGGTGACCGCGGCGGGGCGTGAGCCCCGGCGAGGAAAGTCCGAGCTCCGTAGAGCGAGAGTGCCGGGTAACCCCCGGCGGGCGCGAGCCCAGGGAAAGTGCCACAGAAATTACACAGCCCGGGACCTCGGGGTCCCCGCGAGTCTCCGACTCGTGGGGTGAGCCCTTCGGTCCCGCCTCGCGGAGGCCGACCGGTGGGACGGGAGGCCTGGCGAAGTTGAAATGGTGGAGGTAAGAGCCCACCGGCGGCCGGGAGACCGGCCGGCCAGGTAAACCCCACTCGGAGCAAGACCTGAAGGAGGGCGCCGCCCGCAAGGGACGTCGCGGTCACCCGGACCGTGGCGAGGCTGCTCGTCGAGCCCTCGGGTAGGTCGCTGGAGGCGGCGGGAGACCGCCACCCTAGATAGATGGTCACCACCCGCCACCCCGCAAGGGGAGCGGGCACAGAACTCGGCTTACGGCCGGCTCACCAGGCAATTTTCGAGACCACAAGGCACCCCTCCGGCGACCTGCCGCCGATCTGCCTTGCGGGCACCAAATGTCGGGCCGTCCGCGCAGGCCACCACAACATGTTGGCGTCCCTGCGCGCAGGGCGGAAACCGTAGGCCCCCAGATGTTGCGCTGAGGTGTTGACAGGTGGGGAGCGCGGTGTTAGCGTCAGCCGCGAAGTGGTAGCAGGTGGTGAAAAGTGGGGAATCCTGAGGATCAGTCTTCACAACGTCTCACTCCGGTCCCGATCCCCCTTTTCACCCCTGCGTCCGCTGCAAGACCAACGGCCACCGGCGCAGCCGCAGTCTCGGCAATGATCAGATGTTTCTCGGCAAATACCGGCACAACCTCGACGCCAAGGGCAGGCTCGCCATCCCGGCCAAGTTCCGGGAGCAGCTGCCCTCGGGTTCCGTCGTCACCATCGGGCCGGACGGCGCCCTCCGCGTCTATCCGCCCGGCGAGTGGGCTGAGGTGACCGCCACCCTCAAGCTCGGCGAGGCCACCAGCCCGACCGAGCGGGCGCTGGTGCGGCGGCTCTTCGCCGAGGCCGGCGAGGTCGAGTTCGACGGCCAGGGGCGGGTGCTGATCCCGGCCGGCCTGCGCAGCCAGGCGGGGATCGCCGGCACCGCGGTGGTCTCCGGCGCCAACAACCTGGTCGAGATCTGGAGCGAGGCGCGCTGGGAGGCGCTCGAGGCGGAAACCGCAGACTTCACCCATCTTGCCGACGAGGTCGCCCGCGCCCGCACCCAGAGGCCCTAGCGCCATCCAGCTCGATGGCGAGCTGTCGCACACCCCCGTACTTTCCAAAGAGACAATAGAGTTCCTCCAGCCGAGACCCGGCGCCGCCTTCTTCGACGGCACCTTCGGTGGGGGAGGCCACTCCCGCCTGATCCTCGAACGGATCCGGCCGGGAGGGGTGCTGCTGGCGATGGATCGTGATCCAGGCGCGGCCGAGCGGGCGGCTGCTTTCGCCCACCAGCTCGGCGACGAGTTCCGCTTCGCGCGGGGCAACTTCAGGGATTGCGGCGGGCCGTTGCTGGCGCTGGATCGCGGCGAGCGCCCACTGGACGGCGCCGTCCTCGACCTCGGCCTCTCCTCATTCGAGCTCGGCGACGCGGAGCGCGGATTCAGCTTCTCGGCCGACGGCCCGCTGGACATGCGCTTCGACCCGGCCGGCGGCCAGACCGCCGCCGACGTCGTCAACCGGTATCCCGAGGAGCGGTTGCGCCAGGTCCTGTACGACCTGGGGCAGGAGTCCTGGGCGGCCCGAATCGCCGCGACCGTCGTCAGAGAACGCCGCAAGGCGCCGCTCCTCTCCACCTCGCAGCTGGCCAACCTGGTGGGCCGGGTCATCCCCCGCCCGCTGTGGCCGAAGCGGATTCACCCCGCGACCAAGACCTTCCAGGCCCTGCGCATGGAGGTCAACGACGAGCTGGGCTCGCTCAGGGACGGGCTGGAGGAGATCGTCAGGCACCTCAAGCCTGGTGGCCGGTTCGGGGTCATCGCCTTCCACTCTCTGGAGGACAAGGTCGTAAAGGATTTTCTCCACGTCGAAGCAAGGGACTGCATCTGTCCGCCCCGTCAACCGGTCTGTACCTGCAGCCACCGGGCCAGCGTCGTCATTCTTACCCCCCATCCCCAAAGGCCGAGCGCGGACGAGATCGGGCTCAACCCCCGGTCTCGCTCCGCTCGGTTGAGAGTCGCGGAGAGGCTGCCCTAGCCTCCCGGCCCGGCCTTCCGGCCGGACCCGTCCTGGCTCAATCCAGCGTCCCTCTCTTCACCATCCCACATCCCAGCAAAGGTCGAACCATGATCGCAGTCAAGTTGAATACGTCTCCCTCCCGGCGGGCGCTCCGTCCGGCACCGGCGGCCACCACCGCGGCGCCGGCCGCGCCCCGCCCGACCTCGCGCGTCCGCAGGATTCGCGGCGCCAGGTTCAGCTGGGTGGTGATCGGCATCCTGGCGGTCTGCGGGCTGGCCCTGACCTACGTCTCCGAGACGGCCGCCGCGACCCAGGCCAGCTACCGGATCGGCAGCCTCAAGGCCGAGCAGCAGCGGCTGCTGGCCAGCCAGGAGCAGATCCGCTACCAGATCTCCCTGGCCTCCTCGGCCGGCCGCCTCGACGCCGACGCCCAGAAGGTCGGCCTGGTGGTGACCCCGGCGACCCGCTACCTGAGCGGGGCCCAGAGCCCGGTGGCCCTGGCCCGCCGCGAGCCCGCCGGGCCGTCCGGCCCGCGCTCGATCCTGGACACCCTGGCGGTTGCCCTCGGGCGTCCCGCCGACGCCGAGGCCAAGGGCCGATGAGGCGCCCGATCCGCGCCAAGGGTCCGCCGGGCCCATGAGGCGACGGGGATGTGGGGTGGCCGGGATCGGGAGTCCCGGCCGGCGAGCGAGAAGCGACGATGACTGAGGACCGCGGCCGGCTGCGGGTCCTGGTGCTCATGGGCGCGGCCGGGCTGCTGGCCCTGGTCCTGGTGGGGCGCCTGCTCTACTGGCAGGTGGCCCAGCACACCCACCTCGCGCTGGTCGCCGCGCGCCTGCACCAGACCACCGTCACCCTGCCCGCGACCCGCGGCAGCATCCTCGACCGCGGTGGCAACCCGCTGGCCTTCGACACCCCGGTCTACGACGTCTTCGCGGCCCCCGACCAGATCCCGGTCGGCGAGCGCGCCGCCGAGGCCGCCAGGCTGGCGCCGCTGCTGGGGCAGGACCAGGCCAAGCTGCTCGGCAGCCTCAGCCAGCCGCTCAAGTTCGAGTACCTCGCCCGCCGGGTCGAGAAGGACGCCGCCGACAGGATCGACGCCCTCCACCTGGCCGGGATCGGCCGGGAGTCGAGCGTGCGCCGCACCTACATCCCCGGCGACGGCGGCGCCGGG
>DASZGP010000256.1:0-14760 GCA_035938695.1 Candidatus Dormiibacterota bacterium
ACGCCGGCTGCCGCGCGTGCACCACCGGCTCACCGGCCTTGCCCAGGCGGAGATAGGCGGGGCCTGAGGCCACCGCCAGGGCCGCGGTCGCCAGGCGGGTCTCGACCGGGTCGCCGGGCGCGACCACGGTCATGCGCGGCATCGCGCTCATCACCGCGAGGTCCTCCGAAGCGAAGTGGGACGCCCCCAGCACGCCGTAGGCGACGCCACCGCCGACCGCCACCACGCGCACCGGCAGATCGTGGTAGCAGACGTCGAGCCGGATCTGCTCCAGGCAGCGCAGGGTCGGGAAGTTGGCGATGGAGTAGATCCAGGGCACCTTCCCCGCCATCGCCAGGCCGGCGGCGACGCCCACCATGTTCTGTTCCGCGACCCCGGCATTCAGGAAACGCGCGGGATATCTCTCACGGAAGGGCTCTACCACCGAGTATCCGAGGTCGCCGACGACCAGCCACGTCCGCTCGTCGGCGGCGGCGACCTCCAGCAGGGTCTCGATGAAGGCGGTGCGCACCTCAGGCCCCCAGCTCGTCCAGCGCCTGGCGCAGCTGCTCCTGGCTGGGGGTCGAGTAGTGCCAGGCCAGACGATCCTCCATGAAGCTGACGCCCTTGCCTTTGACGGTATGAGCCAGGACGCAGCGCGGCCGGCCGCCGGCGTCCGCGGGCCCCGCGAGCGCGGCACGAAGTTGCGCGTGGTCATGGCCGTCGACCTCGACGACCGCCCAGCCGAAGGCCCGCCACTTGTCCGAGAGGGGCTCCAGGTCCATGACCTCCTCCACCCGGCCCAGGCTCTGGATGCGGTTGTAGTCGACGATCGCGACCAGGTTGCCGAGGCCGTGGCTGCCGGCGAAGAGGCACGCTTCCCAGGTCGATCCCTCGTCGCACTCGCCGTCGCTGAGGATCGCGAAGACCCGCGCCGGGTTGCCGTCGCCCCGCAGAGCCAGGGCGTTGCCGCAGGCGATCGGCAGCCCGTGCCCCAGGGAGCCGAACGAGGCCTCGACCCCGGGCACGCCGGCATGGGTTACATGGCCCGCCAGCCGGCTGCCGTCCGCACAGTAGGTCCTGAGCATCTCGACCGGAAAGAAGCCGGCCTCGGCGAGCGCGGCGTAGAGGGCGGCGGCCGCGTGACCCTTGCCGAGGAAGAGCCGGTCGCGACCGGGGTCAGAGGGGTTTTTGGGGTCGACGTTCAGGACGCCGTCGTACAGCACCGCGAGGATGTCCGCGATCGACAGCGAGCTGCCGATGTGGGCCGCCCGGGCACGGTGCACCATCTCCAGGGAATGGACCCGGATCATGGTCGCGAGACGGCCCGAGCCGGCGGCGTCAGGCG
Source organism: Candidatus Dormiibacterota bacterium (assembly GCA_035938695.1). GTDB lineage: Bacteria > Chloroflexota > Dormibacteria > DASZGP01 > DASZGP01 > DASZGP01. Next base: position 1,328 of record DASZGP010000256.1, read on the forward strand.
GGGCCATCAGTGGCTGCGGACGAAGTCGACCAGGGTCGTCGCCATGTGGTCCAGCATGGGCGGGGTCAGGCCGGGGAAGACCCCCAGCCAGAAGACGTTGTTCATCACGAAGTCGGAGACGGGCAGATCGCCGACCTGGCGGAACTCAACGCCCTCGTATGCCGGCTGACGGGTCAGGTTGCCGCCGAAGAGCAGCCGGGTGGCGATCTTCCTGGACTCCATCGCGTCGATCAGCTCGGGGCGGTCGAAGGGCGCACCGGCGCGGATGGCGAGGGGAAAGCCGAACCAGCTGGGCGCCGAGCCCGGCGTGGCCTCGGGCAGGATCAGGAACTCCTCGAGGTCGGCAAGCTGCTCCCGGAGCATCTCGAAATTCGCGCGCCGCGCGGCGATGAAGGCGGGCAGCTTGTCCAGCTGCGCCAGCCCGATGGCCGCCTGCACGTCGGTGAGCTTCAGGTTGTAGCCCACATGGCTGTACGTGTACTTGTGGTCGTAGCCACGCGGCAGTTGGCCGAGGCACCAGTCGAAGCGCTTGCCGCAGGTGTTGGCTTCGCCGGGCAGGCACCAGCAGTCGCGGCCCCAGTCGCGGAACGACTCCAGCAGCGTCTTGAGCAGCGGGTCGTCGGTGACCACGCAGCCGCCCTCACCCATCGTGATGTGATGCGCGGGAAAGAAGCTGACCGTGGCCAGGTGGCCGAAACTGCCGACCGGCCGGCCATGGTACGTCGAGCCGAGTGCGTCACAGCAATCCTCCACCAGCCACAGGTTGTGGCGCTTGGCGATCTCCGTGACGGCATCGAGGTCGAAGGGGTTGCCCAGCGCGTGGGCCAGCATGATGGCGCGCGTGCGCGGCCCGATGGCCGCCTCCAGCTGACCGACGTCCACGTTGTAGGTGGGCAGGGCCACGTCCACGAACACCGGGGTGAGGCGATTCTGGACCGCCGGGTTGACGGTCGTCGGGAAGCCGGCGGCGACGGTGAGCACCTCGTCTCCCGGAAGCAGGCGCGGGGGCAGCCGGCGGCGCGCCGCCGGGTCGTCGAGGCGAGGTGAGGTCAGGGCGGACACCGCCAGCAGGTTGGCGGACGAGCCCGAGTTCACCAGTACCGCCGAGCGCAGCCCGAAGATCTGGCTGAAGGCCTTCTCGAAGCGCGTCGCGTACGGCCCCGCGGTGAGCCAGAAGTCCAGTCCGGCGTCGACGAGGTTGACCAGCTCCTCGGCGTCGAAGACGCGCCCGGCGTAGGGGACCGGGGTGACACCGGGGACGAACTCGCTGGCGGGAAACGCCACCTCGTGGTAGCTCCGCACCAGCCGGCGGATCTCGTCCCGGATTCCGTCAGCCGGCGAGGTCACGCAAGTACTCGCGATACCAGGCCACGGTCCGCTGGAGCGCCTCCGGGACGGTGAAGCGCGGCTCCCAGGACAGGACCTCCCGCGCCCTGGCGGCGCTGAGGTACTGGCGCTCGATCTCGTGCCTGGCCTCGTTCCGAATGTCGAGCTCGAGGTCGACTCCGACGGCCGCGAGCACCAGCCGGGCCATCTCGATCACCGTCAGCGGCTCTTCCGACGAGAAGTTGAAGGGCTGCCCGGCGACGGCCTCGTCGGTGAGCAGGCGCTCGGCCAGGCGGAGGCAGGCGTTGGCGGCATCCTCGACGTAGAAGTAGTCGCGTACGCTGCGGCCGTCGGACCGGATCACCGGTCGCTCACCGAGCAGCGCTGAGCGGATGGTGCCGGGCACGATGCGGTTGAAGTTGAGATCGCCGCCACCATAGAGGTTGCCGCAGCGGGTGATCGCGACCGGCAACCCGTAGGTATGGAAGTAGCTCTTCGCGAGCATGTCGGCGGCGGCCTTGGAGACATCGTAAGGGTGGCGGGCGTCGAGCGGCATGGCCTCGGTGTATGGGAGGTCGGGCTGCTCGCCGTAGGCCTTGTCGCTGGAGGCGACGACCACGGCGCGAACGGAGTCGGTCACCCGGCAGGCCTCGAGCAGCGACCAGGTGCCCCTGATGTTCGATTCGAAGCTTCCCAGCGGCGAGCGGTTGGCGGCCCCGACGATGGCCTGGGCGGCCAGGTGGATCACCACCTCGATCTCGTACTCGTTCAGCGTCCGCTCCAACAACCTGCCGTCGACCAGGTCGCCGTGGACCGTCACGACCTGGCGGTCCAGGCCCATGCGGTGGAAGTTCGACCCCGGGACCTGGTCGCGGACGAGGCAGACGACGGCCGCCCGCTCCTCCAGGAGGAGCGCCGTCAGCCAGGGGCCGAGCAGGCCGGTGGCCCCGGTGACCAGCACGTTCTTGAGCTTCCAGGCGGACACCGGCTACCGCCAGCCCATCCAGTGCGCCCAGGGTGCGCGACCGCCGTCCCAGGCCTCGCGGAGCATCTCGGCGTCACGGACCGTGTCGAGGCATTGCCAGTAGGCGTCGTGGCGGTACGCCGCCAGCTGGCCTTCCGCGGCAAGGCGGGCCAGCGGCTCCCGCTCCAGGACACAATCGTCGCCGTCGAGGTAGTCCTGGATACCGCGCTCGAAGACGAAGAATCCGCCGCTGACCCAGCCTTCGTCACCGGGCGGCTTCTCGGCGAAGCCCTCGACCATGGTGCCCCCGGCGTCCAGCTGGAGCCGCCCGAACCGCGAGGGCGGATGGATCGCGGTGACGGTCGCCAGCTTGCCCTGGCGGCGGTGGAAGTCGACGAGGGCGGTGACGTCGACATCGGCGACGGCGTCCCCATAGGTGGCCAGGAAGGTGTCGCCCTCGATGTACTTCATGGCCCGCTTGATCCGGCCGCCGGTCATCGTGGACGGGCCGGTCTCGGCGAGGGTGACGGTCCAGGTGGCCTCGTCATGGGTGAGGTCGTGGCGGACCAGCTCCTTACTGCGGAGGTCGACGGTGACATCGGTGTTGAGGATGTCGTAGTTCACGAAGTAGCGACGGATCACATCACCCTTGTAACCCAGCGCCAGCACGAAGTCGTCGAACCCGTGCTCCGAATAGATCTTCATGATGTGCCAGAGAATCGGCCGGTGCCCGATCTCGACCATCGGCTTGGGGATGAAGGACGTCTCCTCCCGCATTCGTGTCCCCATCCCGCCGCAGAGGATGACGACTTTCAACTGCGCCGAACCAGCCTTGCCACCAGGCGATGTTAGCCGAGCACCCACCGGCGGGGACGACCGCCGGCGGGCGATCCGTACAATGGACCCGCAGATGAGGCGCCTGGTATCCCCGCTGGCGTTGGCCCGCCACCCCACCGCGCCTCTCCTGGCCCTGATCGTCGCCGCCCTCGGCTGCGTCGCGGTATTCGATCTTGGCGCGCCCCTGGCCTTCAATGACGACTGGGTTTACGCGTGGTCCGCGCGCAACCTGAGCCTCGGCCGCGGCCTCCACCCCGGACCTGAGCAGGCGGCCGCGGCCGTGTTTCACCAGGTGTGGGCGACGGTCCTCACGCTGGCGCACCCGGACCAGCGCCTCCTCCGCCTGAGCATCCTGCCCCTGGCCGCTCTGACGATCTGGTGCGTCCACCTGCTTGCCAAGCAGCTGGGCGCGTCTCAGATGTGGTCGGTCATCGCCGCGGCGAGCTTCGCGGGAGCGCCACTGTTCCTGTCGCTCTCGACGACCTACATGACCGATGTGGCATTCACCGCCCTGCTCACCGCCACGGCGGCCGCCGGCACTGCCTGGATCCAGCACGGACGGATGATGATGGTCACGGTCGCGCTGGCCGCGCTGGCAATCCTGGAGCGTCAGACCGGCGTCGCGATCGTACCCGCCATGGCGGTTGGGCTGTGGCTGGCGTCCCGCCGCCGGCCGGTCACCCGTACCGATATCCTGTGGTTCGCCGGGCTGTGTGCCGCGGCGTTGACGGCTTTCGTACTGCCGGTCACCTTCGCCGGCGGAACGCAGCGCGCCGTGTTGGGCTCCCTGGGCAAGGAGAACGCCGCCAACCTGATCGGACCTCTGGTGCGGATGCCGACCACCATCGGGCTCTTCGCCATTCCCCTTCTGGGTGGCCTGCTGCCCCGGCTGCCGACCAGGAGGCGGATTCCGTCCGCGGCCGTCCTGGGGGTCGTGGGCGCTTTGTACCTCGTTCTCTTCGCCGTCTTCTATCCCGGCAACGTCGTCCTGCCGGGCGACTACTTCGGGCCTTGGGGAATCGGACCTCCCCACGTTCTGGGTCACAAGCCGACTCTGATTCCCCGTATCCCCTACGCGGGCCTCGAGGTCCTCTGTCTGCTGGCGGCCGTTGCCATGGGCAGCGCCGTGCGTCAGGTTTGGCGTCAGGTCGAGCTCCGCCCCGCCGTCGCGGCCTGGGCCATTCTGGGCTTGGCTCAACTTGCCCCCGCGGCGCATTTCGGGACCTTCGATCGCTACTATCTGCCGCTCGGGGCGCTGGCGGTTCCGCTGGGCGCGGCGGCAGCCTCGCGCCGGTCGACCCGATCACGACACCTGTGGGCGATAGGCGCGGTGGCGCTCGGTGTGGGCTTCTACGTGATCGGCGAGCAGGACTATCAGGCGTGGCAAGGGGCCCGGGACCAGGCTGCCCGCCTCCTGTACACCTATTACTCGCCGGGCCAGGTGGATGCGGGCTTCGAGGCCAACGGGACCTACTTCCTGGTTCCCTTGTATGACGCCCACGGAGGGCAGCTCCCCGGTCCACAGCCGGTCGCGCCAGGCGACTCTCTGGCCGTGAACGGCCCGGCCCACCCCTGCGCCAAGCTGCGGTTCGCGGCCCCGGGCGCCCCCGGTCCGGGCTACTCGTACTGGTCGTTGGCGCCGGGCCGCGTGGTGCTAAGGGCCAACCCCGGCCAGCCCGGGTGCCCGGCGGTTCCCAGCCTGCCGGTCAACCCGCGCTGACCGCTCGGGTTCAGCGCTTGACCCGGCGGGTCTGGACGTACCAGCCGGTGACCGATGCATACCGGCCCCCGGGCTCCATCCCCGCCGGCAGGGTCACCCCGCGAAGGCGCTGGTTGACGCCGATGATCACGTCGGGACAGTAGAGGAACACCGCGGGCTGGTTGGCGGCGAGGATCTTCTGGGCGTCGGCGTAGGCATCCGCCCTGGCCTTCATGTCGGGGTTGAAGCGGCCGTCCTCGAGGTCCTTGTCGAGGAACACGTCCCTGGCCATGCCGCTGAAGTTGTAGGACGGCGCCCCGGCCACCGCGGAGTGCCAGAAGATGTAGACGTCGGGGTCGGGGCCGTTGTCGATGGGGGTCAGGGCCATGTCGAACTTGCGCCCGGCGAGGACGTCGCTGAGCAGGCGGACCTGGGGGTAGACATCGACCTTGACCGCGATCCCGGCCCTGGCCAGGTCGCGGGCCACACTCTGGGCCACGGCCGGATAGGGGTCGCTGTCGGGCGCGGCCAGGTGCAGGCTGAGTGGCACCCCGTCCTTCTGCCTGACCCTGCCGCCCGCGGGCAGCTTCCAGCCGGAGGCGTCCAGCGCGTTGGCGGCGGCGGCCAGGTTGTGGGCCGGGCCGGGGGTCTTGGCGCTGGCCCAGGTGATGGTCGGCGGGATCGGCGAGCTGTCGAGACGGGCGTAGCCGCCGAGGTCGTCGCGGACGATCGCCTGGCGGTCCACGGCGGCGGCGAGGGCACGGCGCACCTGGGCGTCGGCGAGCGCGCCCTGGGCCTGGTTGAGGAGGACCTGGGCGTAGGCGAAGCTGCCCGAGCGCAGGACGCCCCGGTTGGCCCGGCCGGCGAGCCGGGCGGCGTCCTTGGGCAGGATGCTGGCGACCATGTCGATGTCGCCGGCGACCAGCGCGGCGATGGCGCCGTCCTCGGAGCCGAAGAGGCGGTAGTCGATGCCGTCGAGCAGCGGCCGCAGGGCGGCGTGGGGGTTGCGGTCGAGGTGGAGCCGGTCGCGTTCCACGCCCCCGACCATGAACGGTCCCGAGGTCGGCGCGTCGGTGGCCGCGCGGAGGGTCTCGGGGGCGCGGCGGTTGAGGGCGTGGGCCGGCACCAGCCCCAGCGAGGTCTGGCCCAGGAAGGGCGCGCTGGGGGCGGGCAGGGTATAGACCACGGTGGCCGGGTCGGGGGCCACGGCGGTGATGTTGGCCCAGGCCTGGCCGGCGAGGCTGCCGCTGAGCTGGTCGCCCTGGAGCAGGGCGAGGGTGAACAGCGCGTCGGCCGAGGTCAGCGGCTGGCCGTCCGACCAGCGCAGCCCGGCGGCGAGGTGGAAGGTGTAGACCCTGGCCTGGGGGTCGATCTCCCACCTGGTCGCCAGGTCGGCCCCGGGGCGGCCGTCGGGGCCGGGCCGGGTCAGGCCACGGTAGAGCAGGGACGAGAGGTCGCGGCTGTTCTGGGTCTCGGCGGCGAATGGCGGCAGCAGCGAGAGCGGGCCGTCGACCACCAGACCTTCGACCATCCGCCCCCCGGCCTGGGGCACCTCCCGGGTGGTGGCGAGGTAGGCGGCGTAGCCGAGCCCGCCGATGAGGGTGACCAGCGCCAGCCCCGCGACGAGGACCGGCCGGGCCCGCGGCCTCATCCGAACTTGATGCTTGCCACCGAGACGAGGACGAAGACCACGGTCAGGCCGATCGTGATCTGGAACAGGGACTTCTCGATGCCGCGCTTGGTGCGGTAGCCGCCGCCCGAGTCGCCGCCGCCACCGATGGTCCCGCCCAGGCCGCTGCTCGACTTGGGTGTCTGCAGCAGGATCGCCGCCGTCAGCATGACGGAGGTCACCAGGAGGATGGCCTGGAGCACGGTGTGGAGCGGGAAGTTCCTCATGTCCGAACGCGAGATTATCAGACCACGACCTGTGATTTTGCGCTTGCGAATAGTCTATAATGTGATGAATGAAGAGAAATTTGGGACTCCTGCTCTGCCTCGCCGTATCCCTCTCCGCCTGCGCCGCGTCGCCCCTGGCCGTCCTGGGCCGGGCCGGCGCCGCGGGCTCCCCGCCCGGCGTCCCGCCGCCGCTGCCACCGATCCCACCGCCCGCCGCCGGCGCGGTCCCCCTCGGCGCCGACCTGGTCGAGCTGCTCACCGACGGCGCCGGCGCCGCCGCGCGGCTGGTGCGGGCGGTGGCGGCGGCGCGCCGCACCATCCACGCCGAGATCTACGAGTTCGACCGTCCCGACCTGCTGGCGGCGATGCTGGACGCCCGTCGACGGGGCGTCGAGGTCCGGGCCATCCTCGACCCCACGGTCCGCGTGGACGCGCCCACCGAGGCCGCCCTGGCGGCGGCCGGCGCCGAGGTCAGCCTCTTCCCCGACCAGGCCCGCCAGATCGACCACGCCAAGCTGCTCCTGGTCGACGGCGCGCGGGCCTTCTTCGGGGGCATGAACTGGGGCGCCAGGTCCTACCTGAACCACGACTTCGAGGTCGCCCTGACCGGCCCCTCGGTAGCCGCCCTGGAGCGGCTCTTCGCCACCGACCGGCTCCGCTGCGGCCGCCTCGCCGGACCGCCCGAGCCGGCGCCGCCGCCGGCCAACGTGGCCCTGCGCCTGCTCGCCACCTATCCCGACGACACCATCCTGCCGGCGGTGCTGGCGATGATCGGCTCGGCTCGGCGCTACCTCTTCGTGGAAATGTACGTCATGACCGACGCCCATGTCGTCAGCGCCCTGGCCGAGGCCGCCCGGCGCGGGCTGGCCGTCTGGTGCCTGCTCGATCCCGGCCAGGATCCCAACCGCGCGACCATCGTGGCGCTTCGCCTGGCCGGGGTCCACGTCGCCTACTACCGGACCCACGGCGAGCTGCTCCACGCCAAGGCCATGGTCGCCGACGGGGAGCGGCTGTTGGTCGGGTCGGCCAACTGGTCCCGCTCCGGCTTCACCCGCAACCACGAGTTGGACGCGGTGCTCGAAAGCGCGGCCCTGGCGGCGGCCGCGCTGGCGCGGATGGAGGCCGACTGGAATGCCTCCCGGTAGCGTGGCGGAACGCTTAGGGCTTGGTCCCCGCGGGTTCGGCCACCGACCCGGCGGAATCGCCGATGCCGGCGGCGGGGTCACCGGCGGCGGCGGTCGGGGCATCGGCGCCCGGCCGGCGCCGCCAGGCTTCACGGGCGGCCAGCAGGGTCCGGGAGTCGGCGCTGGACATGTAGGCCAGCTCCAGCAGGAAGACCACGGCCAGCCCGACCTGCCCGACCGCCGGCAGGAGCCGCGCTGGCCCGGAGACCCCTGGGTGCGCGATCCCTGGAGCGACGTCCCCGAGGGCGAAGAAGAGCCGGAGGCCGACCTCGACGGCCCCGTAGGCCAGGCCCAGCGCCCAGGCCCAGCGGCGCAGGGCCAGGTACCACAGCGAGGCCGCGAAGCCGGCGGCGTTGAGCGCCATGCCGAGCACCGAGAGCGCGTCGAAGTACGCGCGCCCGAACAGCAGGGAGATCAGGTAGGAGCCGTGCGAGGAGATCGAGACCACCGCCACCAGGCCGAGGAACAGGGAGGCCCCGATTAGCTCCGGGGGCGCCACCGGCGCGTCCGGGTCGGGGGGCGCGGCGTTCCCGTAGGGGCTCACCCCGCCGCCGGGTTGGGGCCGGCGCCGCCGCCCGCGGCCGCCGGGAGGGCGGCGGCGACGATGGCCAGGAAGTCGTCGGCCTTGAGGCTGGCGCCGCCGACCAGGGCGCCGTCGACGTTGGGCGGCGCCAGCAGCTCGCGGGCGTTGGCCGGGACCACCGAGCCGCCGTAGAGGATGCGCACCGACTCGGCCACGGCGGTGCCCAGGGCCTGGGCCACCAGGCGGCGGATCAGGCCGCAGGCCTCCTCAGCCTGGTCGGCGGTGGCGGTCCTGCCGGTGCCGATGGCCCAGACCGGCTCGTACGCCATCACCAGCTCCAGGCCCTGCCGCTCGTCGAGGCCGATCAGGGCCTCCGGCACCTGCCGCGACAGCATGGCCTCGGTCTGGCCGGCCTCCCGCTCCTCCAGGGTCTCCCCCACCGCGACCATCGGCCGGAGCCCGTGGGCCAGGGCCGCGTGGACCTTGCGGTTGACCGTCGCGTCGGTCTCACCGAACAGCCGGCGGCGCTCGGAGTGGCCGATCAGCGCGTAGCGGCACCAGCCGCTGACCATCGCCGCCGAGACCTCACCGGTGTAGGCGCCGGAGGCCTCCCAGTAGATGTCCTGGGCGCCCAGCGCGACGCGGCTGTCGGCCACCGCCTCGGACACCGGCCAGAGGCTGGTGAAGGGCGGCAGCAGGACCACCTCGACGCCGTCCAGGTCGCGGGGCAGGCCGGCGACGATGGCCCGCGCCAGCTCGACCGACTCGGGGACCGTCCGGTTCATCTTCCAGTTGCCCGCGATCAGCGGCGTCCGGCTCACGACGGCACCCCCGCCGAGTCGCCTTCCAGCACCAGGATGCCGGGCAGCTCGCGGCCTTCCAGGAACTCCAGGGTGGCTCCGCCGCCGGTGGAGAGGTGGCTCACCGAAGCGGTCAGGCCGAGCTCCGCCAGGGCCGCGCCGAGGTCGCCGCCGCCGACCACGCTGAAGGCCGGGCTCGACGCCAGCGCCCGGGCCAGCCCCTCGGTGCCGGCCCGGAAGGGGGCCATCTCGTAGACCCCGAGCGGCCCGTTCCAGACCACGGTCCCGGCCTGGCGCACGGCCTCGGCGAAGCGCTCCACCGTCGCGGGGCCGACGTCCAGCATCATCCAGCCCTCGGGGATGCGGTCGGCGGGGACCACCCTGCGCTCGGCCGCTTCGCTGAAGGCGCTGGCGGCGACGGCGTCGACCGGCAGCACCAGCTTCTCGCCGCCCTCCCGGAGCAGCCGTTCGGCCACCCTGAACTGGTCCTCCTCGACCTTGCTGGCGCCGACCTCCGCGCCGCGCGCCCGCAGCAGGGTGCAGGCCATCGCGCCGCCCACCAGCATCGAGCCGACCCGGGGCAGGAGGTTCTCCATGACCCCGATCTTGCTGGAGATCTTGGCCCCGCCGACGACGGCGACCAGCGGCGGCCGGGGATCGGTCAGCACCCGGCTCAGCACCTCCACCTCGCGGGCCATCAGCAGCCCGGCGGCGCTGGGGAGCAGGTGAGCCACGCCCTCCGTCGAGGCGTGGGCGCGGTGGGCGGTGCCGAAGGCGTCGTTGACGTAGGCCTCGGCGAGGACCGCCAGGCGCCGGCAGAAGGCGGGATCGTTGGTCTCCTCGCCAGGATCGAAGCGGACGTTCTCCAGCATCAGCACCTGGCCCGGGCGCAGCGCCGCCGCGGCCGCCTCGACCTGGGGACCGGCCACGGCCGATCCAGCCGCCTCGGCCTGGGGGCCGGCCACGGCAGACCCGGCGGCCCCAACCTGGGGACCGGCCACGGCCGACCCGGCCGCCCCGTTCTGGGGGCCGGCCACGGCCGACCCGGCCGCGCCGGCCTGCTGTCCGTCCACCTCCGAAGCGCCCGCCCCGGCCGGCGCCGCCGCGACTTCCCGCTCCAACAACTCCGCCAGCCGCGCCGCGATCGGGGCCACCCGAAGCTCTTCCACGACCCTGCCCTGGGGGCGCCCGAGGTGGGTCGCGACGACGATCGCCGCCCCACGCCGGAGCAGCTCCCGGAAGGTCGGCAGGCTCTCGCGGATGCGGGTGTCGTCGACTATCCGCCCGCCCTCCAAGGGAACGTTGAAGTCGACGCGCAGCAGGACTCGGCGGCCCTCGACGGGCAGGTCGGCGAGGGTCCGCAACCGGGTCATCCAGTCACCTCGCGCAGGCGCTCGATGCTCAGAGCCCCCGCCCTGCCATGTAGTGGACCAGGTCCACCACCCGGCAGGAGTAGCCCCACTCGTTGTCGTACCAGCTCAGCACCTTGGCGTGCTTGCCGTCGATGACCATGGTCGACTTGGCGTCGAGGATCGAGGAGTGGCTGTCGCCCTCGAAGTCGGACGAGACCAGCTCCTCTTCGGTGTAGCCCAGGATGCCCTCGAGGTCGTCCTCGGAGGCCCGCTTCATGGCCGCGTTGATCTCCTCGGCGGTGGCCTCGCGCTCCAGCTCGGCGACCAGGTCGACCAGCGAGACGTCCGGGGTGGGCACCCTCAGGGCCATGCCGTGGAACTTGCCCTTGAGCTCCGGCAGCACCAGGGCCACCGCCTTGGCGGCGCCGGTGGTGGTGGGGATGATGTTGATGGCGGCGGCGCGGGCCCGGCGCAGGTCCTCGTGGGGGGCGTCGAGGATCTTCTGGTCGTTGGTGTAGCTGTGCACCGTGGTCATCAGCGCGGAGCGGATGCCGAAGCTCTCGTGCAGCACCTTGGCCACGGGGGCCAGGCAGTTGGTGGTGCAGGAGGCGTTGCTGACCACGTGGTGCCGGGCCGGGTCGTAGGCCTCCTGGTTGACGCCCATGACCACCGTGATGTCCTCGTTCTTGGCCGGCGCCGAGATGATCACCTTCTTCGCCCCGCCCTTGTCGATGTGCACCCGGGCCTTGACCGCGTCGGTGAAGAAGCCCGTGGACTCCACGACCAGGTCGACGCCGAGGTCCTTCCAGGGCAGGTTGCCGGGGTCGCGCTCGGCCAGCACCTTGATCCGCCGGCCGTCCACGATCAGGGAATCGCCGTCGGCGCTGACCTCGCCCTGGTAGTTGCCCAGCACGCTGTCGTACTTGAGCAGGTGGGCCAGGGTCCGGGGGTCGGTGATGTCGTTGACCGCCACCACCTCGATGTCGTCGACGCGCTTGCTGGCGCGGTAGACGTTGCGCCCGATCCGGCCGAAGCCGTTGATGCCGACCTTGATGGACATGGGGTCCTCCTGTTCGTTGTCAGGCCACGGGCGGGCGCGCAGACGACGACCAGACCTACCGTGGCAGCGATCTCAGCGGTTCCACGAAGCCCCCTTCGGGGCACGCCGCGACCGGCATCGCGAGCATTTCTAATCTAGCAGACCACCCTCGACGGCCACCTCCACCAGCCGCCGCAGCCGGCCGTTGACCGCCGACTTGGTCAGGCCCAGGTGCTCGGCCAGGCCCTGGAGGCTGGCCTCGGGCAGCGCCGCCCGCACCGCGGCGATCTCCCGCAGGGCCGGGGGCAGGGCGTCGAGGCGGTTCCCCTGGCGCAGCGCCCGCACCGCCTGGAGCTGGCGGACCGCGGTGTTGACGGTGCGCCGGAGGTTGGCCGTCTCGGAGTTGGCCTGGCGGTTGGCCTGCCCGCGCATCTGGCGCAGGATGCGCGCGTTCTCCAGCTCCAGCACCGCCGAGCTGGCCCCCATCGCGGCCAGCGCGGTGGCGATCGCCTCGCTGCCCTTGAGGTAGACCACGCTGCGGTCGCGGCGAGGGTGGACGGCGGCCGGCGCGTCCATCTCCCGGAGGGCCTCGGCGAGGGCCTCGGCGGCCTCGCGGGCGCGCAGGCGGATCTCCATGTGGTAGCCCCCGGCGGCCACGCTGAGGACGCCGGTGGCCAGGAAGGCGCCCCGCAGGAAGGCCCGCCGGCAGTCGGCCCGGGGGGGCATCCGGAATCGCACCGGGTCGCCGCCCCCACCGCCGGCCCGCGGCGCGGCGGCCTCCGCCAGCCGCGCCAGCGGCGTCCCCGGCCGCAGCCCGATGGTCGTCCGGTAGCTCGGCCGGACCGCCGTGGCCCCGCGCCGGTAGTGCCCTCCGGGCGCCTCCTCGAGGTCGGGGTCGAGCAGTCGGGCCAGCCGCACCACCTTGCGGGCCACGCTGTTGCGGGTCAGGCGGACGGTCAGCTCCCCGCCCGCGACCGAGGCCGGCGCGGCGGCGGCCAGGCCGACCAGCTCGCTCAACTGGCAGCAGGCCCGGGCGGGGATCTGGCGGGCCAGCTCCTGGCGGACGTCGGCGCCCAGACTCGTCCCGCTACCTCCTCCGCGGCTGCTCGCCGGGCCCGTGGACCGCCACGGCGCGAATTCTAGACTCGCCCCTATACTCCCGTCTGTGCCGGAATGCAACGCGCCGTCCTGCCTGAAGATCGGGCTCGACCCGATCCTCGTCCATCTCGGCCCGGTGGCCCTGGGGTGGTACGGCCTGATGATCGCCGTGGGCTTCATCCTGGCCATCCGGGTCGCCCTGGGCGAGGCCGAGCGGCGGGGCGTCGACCCCGATCAGCTCCTCTCCGCGATCCTGGTCGCCGCCCTGGTCGGGCTGCTGGGCGCCCGGGTCTACTACATCCTGGAGTCCGACCCCGGCTTCTACCTGGCCCACCCCGGCGACGCCCTCTCGCTCTGGCAGGGCGGCCTCTCCTTCTACGGCGGCATCTTCGGCGCCATCCTGGGCGCCTGGCTGTACTGCGCGCGCTACAACCTGCCGACGCTGCGGGTGCTCGACATCGGCGCCCTGGCGGCGCCCCTGGGCCAGGCCGTCGGCCGCATCGGCAGCATCGTCAACGGCGACGTCCCGGGCTACTTCACCCACGGCTTCGGCGTCGCCTACACCAACCCCCACAACCCGCTCATCGCCCCCATCGCGCTGGGCCGCCCGATGCACCCGGTGGCGATCTACGAGGCGCTCGTCGACCTGGCGCTGTTCGCCTTCTTGTACCTCGTGATGCGCCGGCGCCGCCTCAACCCGGGCCAGCTCGGCGGC
>DASZGP010000257.1:0-9086 GCA_035938695.1 Candidatus Dormiibacterota bacterium
GTCGTCGAGCTGGGCGTGGCCCAGGCCTTCGTCGACCGCAGGATCATCCCCGCGGTCATCGCCGGCGCCAGCGCGGGCGGTATCGCCGCGGCGGCCCACGCTCTCGACCCGGCCGGCGGCGCCGGCGTCAGGATGGGCGCCAAGCTCCTCGGCGGGATGCGGAACAGCACCGTCGGTCTCGACCCGCTCAGCTTCGTCGAGCGCGCCGCGATCCAGCGAGCCCATCTCAAGAGCATCGGCGACCACGCGCCGGTCAAGCCCTTGATCCAGAAGGCGCTCCACGACGAGCTGGGCCTGGACGCGGTGACCATCGGCGACTTCAAGCCCCCGGACCGTCCCTTGCTGCGCATCGTCGCCACCAACCGCCTCGACGGGACGTCGGTCTGGTTCCCCGACGACGTCGGCATCGAGGATGCCATCCTGGCCTCCGCCGCCATCCCCGGCATCTTCCCTTGGCAGACGTTCAAGGTCGGGGACGACGAGCTGACGTTGGTCGACGGCGGGGTGGTCGACAACCAGCCGCTCTCCAAGCTGGCCCTGGACGGCTGCGGCACGATCTTCGCCGTCGCCGTCGGCTACAGCGGGGGCAGCGCGCCGCCGCCGAGCAACCTGGTGGACAACCTGCAGCAGAGCTTCTACATGGCCATGCACCAGTCGACCAAGCTCGAGGAGGAGTTCATCAACGCGCGCCTTGGGGGGAAGATCGCGATCAACCACCTCCACCCGAAGGTGCAGACCCCGATCTCCGGGTTCGACTTCACCCCCGACCTGGTCGCTCAGATCATGGAGGAGGCCCGCAGCCTCACCGACGCCTGGCTGGTGAAGTTGGGCTACTGAAAGCCAACGATCTCGTGAAGGTCAGGTTTGATTCGTCGCCGGACACCTATCCGCAGCCGGACGTGCTCCCGCAGTTGAGGCACTTGTAGCAGGCGCCGGCGCGGACCATGATCGCGCCGCAGTCGGAGCAGGTCATGGAGTCGGTGAGGTTGACCGTCACCTTGGTGTTGACGCCGCCGACGCCGGCGACGACCTTGAGCTCGTCGGCCGAGTCGGAGCCGGACGCCTGCGATGGCTTGGCCGCCGCCGGCTTGGGCTTGGCGACCTCGGCCGGCTTGGCGGGCGCGGCGGCCGCGGCCGGAGCGGGCTTGGGCTCGCGGCGGATGATGCCGATCGCGTCCTTGGCCTCGTCGTCGTAGAACTTCGACGCCAGCCAGCGGAAGATGTAGTCGACCACCGACTTGGCGATCGGGATCTCCTGGTTGCTGGTGTAGCCGCTGGGCTCGAAGCGGACGTGGGAGAACTTGGAGACCAGGGTCTCCAGGGGCACGCCGTACTGCAGCGCGATGGAGACCATGATCGCGAAGGAGTCCATGATGCCGGAGATCGTCGAGCCTTCCTTGGCCATCTTGAGGAACATCTCGCCAGGGGTGCCGTCCTCGAAGAGGCCGACGGTGATGTAGCCCTCGTGGCCCTGGATGTCGAACTTGTGGGTGATCGAGGCGCGCTCGTCGGGCAGCTTGCGGCGCACCGGCTGGCGGGAGAGGTCGACCAGGCCGCCGAGCACGCCGGCGTCCTTCCTGTCGTCCATCGAGGTGTTCAGCGGCTGGCTGCGCTTGCAGTTGTCGCGGTACACCGATATGCACTTGAGGCCCATCTTCCAGCCGTCGATGTAGGCCTGCTCGATGTCGTCGACGCTGGCCAGCTCGGGCAGGTTGATGGTCTTGCTGATCGACCCCGAGACGAAGGGCTGGACCGCGGCGACCATCTTGAGGTGGCCCATGTAGTGGATCGAACGCTCGCCCTTCTGGGCCTTGAAGGCGCAGTCGAACACCGCGAGGTGCTCGGGCAGCAGCTCGGGCGCGCCCTCGATGGTGTCGTGCTGGGCGATGAAGTCGGTGATCGCGGTGACCTGCCGCTCGTCGTAGCCGAGCTTGCGCAGCGCGCGCGGCACGGTGTTGTTGACGATCTTCAGCAACCCGCCGCCGACCAGCTTCTTGTACTTGACCAGCGCGATGTCGGGCTCGACGCCGGTGGTGTCGCAGTCCATCATGAAGGCGATCGTGCCGGTGGGCGCCAGCACCGTGGCCTGGGCGTTGCGGTAGCCGTGCTTGACGCCGAGCGCGACGGCGTCGTCCCACGCCGCGCAGGCGGCGTCGATGACGTCGGGGGCACCCAGCTTGCGGTCGATGGCGTAGCTGGCGTCACGGTGCTTGTTCATCACCCGCAGCATGGGCTCGCGGTTGGCGTCGAACAGCTCGAAGGGCCCGCCGCAGCGCTCGGCGATGCGCGCCGACTGGGCGTAGGCCTCGCCGGTCATCAGGGAGGTGATCGAGCCGCCGTAGGCCCGGCCCTCGTCGGAGTCGTAGGGCAGGCCCAGGGCCATCAGCAGCGCGCCGAGGTTGGCGTAGCCGAGGCCCAGAGGGCGCAGCTGGTGCGAGTTCTCCTCGATCCGGGGCGTCGGGTAGCTGGCGTTGGGGACGATCATTTCCTGGGCGGTGATGGTCACCCGGACGGCGTGCTTGAAGTCCTCGGTCATGAACCGGCCGTCGTCGCCGAGGAACTTCATCAGGTTGATGCTGGCCAGGTTGCAGGCCGTGTCGTCGATGAAGACGAACTCGCTGCAGGGGTTGGTGGCGTTGATCCGGGCGGTGTTGGCGACACAGTTCCAGTCCTGGATGATGGTGTCGTACTGCAGCCCGGGGTCACCGCAGACCCACGCCGCGTCGGAGATCGAGCGCATCAGCTCGCGCGCCCTGAAGGTGCCGGCGGGCTTGCCGTCGACGATGTTGTGGGTGGTCCAGCTGCCGTCCTTGAGCACCGCCTCCATGAACTCGTCGGGGACGCGCACCGAGTTGTTGGAGTTCTGGAAGAAGACGCTGCCGTAGGCCTCGCCGGTGTAGCTGCCGTCGTAGCCGGCGTCGATCAGGGCCCAGGCCTTCTTCTCCTCGTTGACCTTGCAGTTGATGAACTCCTCGATGTCCGGGTGGTCGACGTTGAGGATCACCATCTTGGCCGCGCGCCGGGTCGCCCCGCCGGACTTGATCGCGCCGGCGAAGGCGTCGAAGCCCTTCATGAAGCTGACCGGCCCGCTGGCCGTGCCGCCGTGCTTGAGCCGCTCCTTGGAGCCGCGCAGCGCGCTCAGGTTGACGCCGGCGCCGGAGCCGTACTTGAAGAGCATGCCCTCGGTCTTGGCCAGGCCGAGGATCGACTCCATGGTGTCCTCGATGGAGTTGATGAAGCACGCGCTCCCCTGGGGCTTCTTCTCCACGCCGACGTTGAACCAGACCGGCGAGTTGAAGGCCATCCGCTGGGTTACCAGGAGGTAGGCCAGCTCGTGGCGGAAGGCCTCGGCGGAGTCGGCGTCGGCGAAGTAGCCCTGGGAGGCGCCCCAGCCGTGGATGGTGTCGACCACCCGGCCGATCAGCTGCTTGACGCTGCGCTCGCGGGCGGGGCTGCCCATCTGGCCGCGGAAGTACTTGCTGACCACCACGTTGGTGGCCATCTGGGTCCAGGACTTGGGGACCTCGACGTCCTTCTGCTCGAAGACCACCTCGCCCTTCTCGTTGGTGATGGCCGCGGTGCGGAGGTCCCACTCGACGGTGTCGAAGGGATGCACGCCGGGCTTGGTGAAGCGCCGCTCGAACTTCAGCCCCAGGCCGGCGACCGCCTCGCCCGCCGCCGCCTTCCGACCCTTCTCCATGTCCTTGGTGCTTCTGGCCACTGGCACTCCTTCACCGCTTCCCCGAGGGGTCGCTGAACGACTCTGACGCTTGCCCCGACGGATGCCTCGCAAGCCCTATTGGCCTCCGCGCGGGACGCCCTGTGAGCCCCGATTTCCGAGGTTCTCGCCACCGCCGCCGAGGTGCCTTTCGGCAGGCTCAGACGATACGCCTGCGGGTTGGGGCTGTCAAGCCCTCAACCACAAGATTTGGGGGTTA
This sequence comes from Candidatus Dormiibacterota bacterium, assembly GCA_035938695.1. GTDB lineage: Bacteria > Chloroflexota > Dormibacteria > DASZGP01 > DASZGP01 > DASZGP01. The sequence continues at coordinate 3,939 of DASZGP010000257.1, forward strand.
TCCCTGTGGGAAAGTTGTAGATATAGTGTACCGCGCCACCCCGGCCGAGTTCAGGAAAAGGGCTCCGGCGGGGGCTCGGGAGGGGTTGAACACGCGTCCCGGCGGTCGGCCTCGGCGGGCCGGAAGCAGGCCGGACGTGGCTGCCGCGCCCCGGTGCCCGAGCCTGGGCGCGCGGGCGCTCGGCCGCCGGCCGGGTAACCTCGATGCATGCCCCTGATCACCCTCACCGGCGTCGCCGCCGAGTACGGCGCCAGCATCGTCTTCCGCGAGGTCGACCTGGCCCTGCAGCCGCGCCAGCGCCTGGGCATCGTCGGCCCCAACGGCGCGGGCAAGTCGACCCTGCTCAAGCTGGCCTCGGGGGAGCTGCAGCCGGCCGAGGGCCGGGTCGACCGCGAGCGCCGCCTCCGCATCGGGGTGCTGGAGCAGTTCGACGCCGCCTTCGCCGCGGAGTCGGTGCTGGAGCAGACCATGGCCGCCCGCGCCGACCTGCTGGAGATGCGCCACGAGCTCCACCGGCTGGAGCACGCGATGGCCGGAGGGGACCACGGCGAGGCCACCATGCACCGCTACGGCGAGGTCCAGGAGGCCTACCAGCACGGCGACGGCTACACCCTGGAGGCGCGCTGCCGCGAGGTCCTGGGCGGGCTGGGCTTCCACGACGAGATGCTGGAGCGCAACCCCCGCGAGCTGTCCGGGGGGCAGCGGCGGCGGGTCCAGCTGGCCCAGATGCTGCTGCTGGAGTCCGACGTCCTGCTCCTGGACGAGCCCACCAACCACCTCGACCTGGGCTCCATCGAGTGGTTGGAGGAGTTCCTGGTCTCCTCGCCCCAGGCGATGCTGATCGTCAGCCACGACCGGCGCTTCCTGGACAACGTGGCCGACTCCATCCTGGAGCTGGAGGCCGGGCGGGCCTACGTCTACCCCGGCAGCTACTCCAAGTTCGTCAGGCTCCGGGCCGACCGCCGCGCCGACCAGCAGCGGCGCTTTGAGGCCCAGCAGGGCTACATCGCCCACCAGGAGGCGTTCATCCAGCGCTACAAGGCGGGCCAGCGGGCCCGCGAGGCGCGGGGACGGGCGACGCGCTTGGAGCGCCTGGAGCGGGTTACGGCGCCGCCCGACGACAAGGAGATCAGGATCCGCTTCGGCGGGCCGGCCTCGGCGCACGTGCCGCTGCAGAGCCGGGGTTTCGTCGCGGGCTACCCGGACGTGCCGCTGGCCAAGGTGCCGGGGTTCGTCGTCGAGGCCGGCGCGCGGGTCGCCATCGTCGGCCCCAACGGCGCCGGCAAGACCACCATCCTGCGCACGCTCCAGGGGGGGCTGAAGCCGCTCGAGGGCAGCGTCGGCTACGGCGCGCGGGTGCAGTCGAGCTACTACGACCAGCACCTCGGCGACCTCCCCGAGGAGCAGACCATGGTCGAGGTGCTGAGCGCCATCCACCCCATCGGCGAGGAGTCGGCGCGGCACCACCTGGCCCGCCTGCTGTTCCGCGGCGACGACGTGTTCAAGCGCGTCAAGCAGCTCTCCGGCGGCGAGCGCAGCCGCCTGGCGATGGCCCGGCTGATGCTCGACCAGGCCAACCTGCTGTTCCTCGACGAGCCCACCAACCACCTCGACGTGCCCTCCCAGGAGACCCTCCAGGAGGCGCTCAAGGATTTCGCCGGCACCCTGGTCTTCGTCAGCCACGACCGCGAGCTGATCGACGAGATCGCCACCCACACCTGGTGGCTGGAGGACGGCACGGTCCGGATGGAGATCGGCGGCTACGGGCGGCGGGCCCGGGTGGGGACGGCGGGGGCGCCAAGCGGCCGCGGCGCCGGTTCGAGCGCACGTGGGGCGGGGGTGTTCGTCGACGGCCGTGGCCAGAGCGCGGCCCGGGGCGATGCGGCGCCGCGCGGTGACGGCGGCGCCGCCGCGGCGGGGGTGGACGGCGGTGTCCACGCGGGCGACCACGGCCCGGTGCGCGAGAACTCCGCCGCCGCCGCGCCGCGGCGGATCGGCGCCGAGGTGCGCCAGCAGGCGGCGGCGGAACGCAGGGCGCGGGCCGACGCCAAGCGGCGGGTCGCGGACCTGGAGCGCGCGGTCGCGGCCGCCGAGGCGGAGGTCAGGACGGTCGAGGCCAAGCTCGCCGACCCCGAGCTGTACCGCTTCCCGATGGAGGCCGAGCTGTGGGCCAGGCGGCACGCCGAGGCCGCCCAGGCGCTGGCCGAGCTCTACCAGCGCTGGGAGACGGCGGCCGCCGCCCTGCCCGACCCGGCCGAGGCGCGGGCCTGAGCCTGCTGGCCCTGGCGCTGGGCGCGGGGCTGACCGCCGCCGGCCTGGCGCTGGCGGCCCGAGGGCTGCGCCGGCTGGGCCGGCTGGGGGCCTTCGGCGGCGTCTTCTGGTCCTCGCTGCGGCACTTCGCGCCGTACCGGCTGCGCGCCATACGCCCGCTCGGGGCCGTCCTGGCCGGCGTCGCGCTGACAACCGTAGGGCTGCTCCTGAGCTACTCCGGCATCACCGGCTACTTCGCGTCCCGGCTGGGCCACGCGGCGGCCCCGCGCTGAGCCGTGCGGCGGCGAGCCAGGCCGCGCCGCCCAGCAGCGGGGCGTAGGCCAGGCCGAAGAGCCAGGCCCAGCCGTCGGCGTTGACGGCCGTCTGGACCCCGACGACCAGCGCGGCGATGATCGCGGCGACCGTCAGCAGGAATGCGCTGAGCCAGGCCGGACCGCCCGAGGCGCGTGCGTCCAGGCTGGCGCCGAGCAGCGCCATGAGCCCGGCCAGCAGCGCCGCGCCGGCGGCCAGGCCGGCGGCGACGGTCGGGTCGAGGCCGGCCGCGTCGCCCGGCGCGGACAGCGGGAGGGCGCCGAGGCCGGCGAGGACCATCCCCGAACCCGCCACGACCGCCGCCAGCAGGGAGGCGCTGACAACCCACGCCGCCAGCGCGCCGGGCCGCGCCCGCCCGGCGCCGGGGGGCCGGGGTGCCGGGCTCCTGGACGGCGGTGGCGCGCCCTTGGCGGACTCCGCGGCGGCGCCCATGGCGGACCCCGGGGCGGCGCCCCTGACGGACCCCGGGGCGGCGCCCATGACGGACTCCGCGGCGGCGCCCGTGCCGGCCGGCGGCCGGTCCCGGTCCCGACGCCGGCCCAGGCCCAGGCGGGAGAGCGCCTGGCCCACGCTGTCCACCACCGCGCGGACCTGGCGGCGCACCTCCCAGGCGGTCGGCACCCGGGGGATGAACGGCTCCCCGATGGTCACCTGGACGCGGCGGAAGGGGCGCAGCCTGCCGCTGCCGCGCAGCAGCACCGGCAGGATCGGCTTGCGGGAGTTGATCGCGAAGTGTCCGATGCCGTCCTTGAGCGGGCGCAGCTCGCCGTCCTTGCCGTAGGCGCCCTCGGGGAAGATCAGCACCCGGGCGCCGCCGTGGAGCAGCCGGTAGACGGTCTCCACCGCCGCCTCGTCCAGCACCCCGCGCTGGCGGCTGATCGGGACCACCCCCAGCCGGGGCATCAGCCAGCGCTTGGACCGGGTGTCGAAGACGGTCGAGCGGTTGGCCAGGGTGTGGATCATGGCGTCGCGGGGCAGGGCGGCGGCGATGAACGCGGCGTCGGTCCAGGAGAGGTGGTTGCTGACGATCAGGCAGCCGCCCGCCGGGACGTTGGCCCGGCCCTCGACCGACAGGCGGAAGAAGACCGCGATGACCAGCCGGACCAGGCCCAGGACCAACCGGTAGAGTGGCGTCGGCCGGACCTCCGCCGCGATCTCGTTCCCTGCCGGCATGTTCGACATAGGGTACCCTTCCACCTCCGGGGTCGGGACGCGCCCCGGAGGCCGGCATGTGCCGGATGGGCCTCGGTGGCGTCAACCCGTTTGCCTTGAACGAGAACTGCGCTAGATTGGTGCCGACGTGGCCGTAGCCGACCTTCCGCGCCGCCGCCCCCGCCCGGCCGCGACACCCAGACGCCTCATGGACCTGGCCAACCAGGCCAGCGTGCTCCTGGTGATCTCCTTCAGCCTGGCCGCGATCAGCTTCTTCGGGCTGCGCATCGCCAACCGCTACGGCCTGGTCGGCGACGTCCTGAGCCGGCTGCCCCGGGTCCAGGCGGCGGCGGCCGCCCATGCCCCGGCCGGGCCGGCGGGCGGCGCCGGCGCCACCGCGGCCGAGCTCACCGACCTGCCCCAGCCGGCCACGCCCCAGCTCGGCGCCCTGGCCAAGCCGGCGGTGGTCCGGGCCGGGACCTGGCTCCCGGTGCTGATGTACCACTACGTCCGGGTGGCGCCGGCGGGCGACCGGGCCGGCTTCAACCTCTCGGTCACGCCGGAGAACTTCGCCGCCCAGATGCGCTACCTGCGCGACCACGGCTACCACACGCTGACCATGGCCCAGGCCGACCAGGCCCTGCTCCGGAGCCAGCCCCTGCCGGCCAAGCCGGTGGTCCTGACCTTCGACGACGGCTACCGCGACTTCTACACCACCGCCGCGCCGATCATGCGCTCGCTGGGGATCACCGCCACCGCCTACATCCCCACCTCGCTGCTCGACGGCAAGGCCTACATGACCTGGGCCGAGGTCCGCGAGCTGGACGGCCAGGGCTTCGAGATGGCCGCCCACACCGAGTTCCACGTCGACCTCGCCAAGGCCGCCGACGCCCGCGCCCGGATCGAGGTCTTCGGCTCCAAGGACGCCCTCGAGAGCCACCTGGGCCACCCCGTGGTGGACTTCTGCTATCCCTACGGCGGGTTCAACTACAAGGTCATGGCGCTGGTCCAGGAGGCCGGCTTCCTGAGCGCCACCACGACCCAGGTCGGCGGCTGGCACAACGCCCAGCACATGTTCGACATGAGCCGCGTCCGGGTCAGCGGCGGCGAGACCCTGGAGGCCTTCGCCCGCTACCTCGACCCCTTCGAGACGCCCACCCCGGCCCCCACCGCCTCAGCCTCCAAGTCGGAGAGCTAGGGCTTCTAGAACGAAGGACCCGGGCTGGAGGCTCGCGGCGAGTCTCCAGGCCGGGTCCTGGGCCGGGTCTTAGGCTGAACGGCCTCCAAGATGACCCGACAGGTGACGGTCATCGTGGGCGCATCTTGCGGGCACCATAGACCATGACGGCAGGAGGCTGCCCGGAGCTCCTCCTACCGGTGTGGCCGCGCTCCCAGTTGTAGTAACGGAGGTAC
>DASZGP010000258.1:0-6903 GCA_035938695.1 Candidatus Dormiibacterota bacterium
ATCCGCATCGTCCGCGAGGACGGCCTCCTCCTCCGCGACCTCACCCTCGATCCCTCCCGCGACTACCAGCCCCTCAACTCTCCCCAGGTGTCCACAATGTCCTGAGACATCCGTCTCCTATCACCTGAGACATGACACTGGCGGAGCGGGAGGGATTCGAACCCTCGAACCGAGTTGCCCCGGTTACGGCATTTCCAGTGCCGCGCCCTCGACCAGACTAGGCGACCGCTCCGTGCGGGGGTGATTCTACCGAGGCCAGGCGGTGCCGGGGGTGGCCGAAAGCGGCCGGCGGTCAGGCGCCGCCCGAGCTCGGGTCGCGCGCGAAGACCAGGTAGGTCGTACCCTGGCCGGCGGGGACGGGAGCGATCGAGAAGGCCACCGGAATCTCCCGGCCGTCGCGGTGGATGGCGAAGGCTTCGACCACCTCGCCGGGGCGCTCCCGGTCCCGGTTGCGCTCCAGCCAGGCGACCAGCTCGGTGCGGTATCGCTCCGGCACCAGCAGGTCGACCATCCGCCGGCCCCGGGCCTCCAGCGCGCTCCAACCGAAGAGGCGTTCGGCCGCGAGGTTCCAGCCGGCGATGTTGGTCGCGGCGTCGGCGGTGATCATTGCCAGCGGCGCGAGGTTGAACGCCGCCTGCACGGCCGGGTCGCCGGCGTCGGCGACCACAGGGCGCGGTGACGATCGACCGGTGCCGCCGACCGCCTCCATCTCGACTCTCAGGGGCACCTGCTCGATCGAGGCCGGCTTGCCGGTGAGGTAGCCCTGGACGTAGTCCAGGCCGAGGCCCCGCAGCGTCTCCAGCTCGGCCGTGGTCTCGACGCCCTCGGCGATGAGCCGGGAGCCGGCCTCGGCGGCGAAGGCCACAAGGGACGAGGCCAGGGCGCGCTTGACCGGGTCCAGGTGAATGTCGCGGGTCAGGAAGATGTCCAGCTTGATCACGTCGGGCACCAGCCGGATGATGTGCTTGAGACTGGCGAACCCGGCCCCGGCGTCGTCGATGGCGAACCTGATGCCCGCCTTCCTGAGCCGGTCGCGGACCGCCCGCAGGGACTCGTAGTCCTCCACCACGTCGTGCTCGGTGACCTCGATCTGGAGGCGATCCGGCGGGACGTCGCCGACCAGCGCCGGCAGGTCCGCAGTGATCAGGGATTGCGCGGACAGGTTGATCGACAGGTAGAGCCCCGGGTCCATCGACTCGAAGCGTTGGAGCGCGGCCCGCACCGCGGCGATCTCCAAGTCCTGGCCGACGCCGACCCGCCAGGCCTGGGCGAACCACAGGTCGGGGGTGCGCAGCGGCGTCGGCGTGAAACGGGTCAGCGCCTCCAGCCCGACCACCTGGCCGGTCGCGATGTTGACGATCGGCTGGAACACCGGGTGGAATCGCTCGTCCGAGATGACCTCCGAGACCTGCCGGAGGAGGTCCTCCTGGTCGGAGGTCTCGAGCTGCTGGTGCTCGACCGCCTTGGCCATCAGGTCGGCCAGCAGGCCCATGAACCGGGCGTCGTACTCCCGCAGGTCGGGGTTGGCGGCGTGGCTGATGCAGCAGAGCGCACCGTAGGTCGAGCCGTCGGCGAGCCGGACCGGCACGCCCAGGTAGGAGCCGATCCCGACGTCGGCCGTCACCGCCAGGTCGCGGACCTCGGCGTTGGCCAGGGAATCCTGGACGATGCTCGGCAGCCGGCCGTCCATGACCCGGGCGCAGTAGCTGCCGTCCAGCGGGATGCTGCCGCCGGGCGCGATGTTGAACGTCTCCTGGGGGCCCTCGACGTGGGTGAAGACCTCCTCCTGGCCCACGAACTCGCCGAGGAAGGCGAACTCCATGCCGAGGTGGTGACGCGCCATCTCCAGGATCCGCTGGATCCTGTCGTCCGCGGAGTCCGGCTGTTCGGTTGACGGTGCGGCTGTGGCCATGGTAGATGCTTCGGGGCGAATTGTGCGCGGTCGTCCCGGTTTAGGGAACGACTCCCGGGCCCCCGCTGGATCATTCGCTGCCGACACAACCGCTCCCGGCGAGGTTGGCGGGCGTAGCGCACTTTTCGAACTTTCCTGGGGTAGCCCTCACCCGGGCCACGACGGCGGGCCGCGCCGTCCACCTTGAGATCGGGCTGACGCTGTTCCGAGTGCTTCGGGTGGGGTGTCAGGACGCCGCGAGCTGATCGAGGTAGCCGGTCCAGGCTCCGCCGCCGTTCGCCCGCAGCCATGCCACCAGCTCGTGTACCCGAGGGCTTGTCGTCAGAGCCGCGTTGATTTGAGCCCCGCCTGGTGAAGTTGTTTTCCCGAGCGAAATTCAGGTAGAGGTCCATCCGCTGTGCTGCGCCGCTGGCGCGACCTGGAGGGTTGGTCGAACCTGCCCACCACGCCCCTGGACCTCGTGGGCCGTTGCCTGAGCGGCTTCCGCCGCGGGCTCTGGTCCGCCCATGGTCTCCAGGCGCCGGCGCGCCACTCGGAACCGTGTCGGCCGTGACCAGGCAGGCGCGGTTAAAGATCGGCCTGCGCCAGGCCAGCTACGTCACAAGAGCCGTAGTTGGTGTGCCAACCACCTCGCTGGCGTAACGTTTGAGCCTCTTCCCGCGTGTACCTTAATGAAGGGAGATAGGACGTCTCCTCATAAACGGTCCGGTTACGGGGATAGGGTCGGATGGGGTCACTTCGGGTGTCGCGATCCGATTCATGGCCGATGGAGCCGCCACCGCCGGGCTCATGGAGGTGCCATAAATGAGAGTCAGATCGGTAAATGGCTCTTTCCGAGGACTTATCCTCGTCGCCTCGATTATCTTGGGTAGCGCAACCAGCCTACAGTCTTACGCGACCGCCGTTGCTGCGGACTACACCGGTTCGGGTCAGCAGTGGGCCCGGGAGCTTAGCGATGCCGAGGCTTCCGGTCTATTCAAGCAGTTCGATGACGGGCTGACTTCGCTCTTTGAGCATCCCGACGTACGCCAACTTCTAAACGATCCTGTTATTCAGGATGAATTAGCTGCGCTTCGAGCAGGCGACCTTAGCCGAGCCACTAACCTCACTCGGCAAGCTGCGCAGGCCCATCATAGCCCCGTCAGTCCAGATACGGTTCGGCTAATTGAGCAGTTTGTTGGATCAGCTCCCTTCCAGGCGGCGGGTCAACTAATTAGACAGCTGGCAGATGATCCCCAATTCAGCGCAGCATTGGCGACCCATGAGGTGGGCGTCACACAGCGTGAAGAGGCAATTGGGCTTCCAGGCAGCTGGCTTGGAGACGCGGGAGCGTGGTTCGGTCGGTTCACGGTTCGCGTCGGAGCTGCGATAGGTGTCGTTGCTGTGGCGGCCGTAGCCATAGCTGTTGCCCCGCCAGCGGCGCCAGTGGTGATTGGAATAGCAATAGCTGCCGAAGTTCTGATTGTGTGGTCCCAATGGAACGATCCCTTCCCTCCCCCTCCCCCTCCTTCGACTTCAGCGGTGTCTGACGTCGTGATGTTCACTACTTGCACAACCAGCCTTACCCCGATCCCGTCGTCCGGTGGTGGCGGTGGTTACTCGTTCGACTCCACCCCTCCCTGCGCTGGGGCTACGGCCACGCTTCCAACTGCTTGTAACGACGTTTCTGATGCCGACCTGCTGGTCCCTTCCCCCCCTGGCTGCCGGCTGACGGCGTCCGGCAACTACGTTAGCATTGTGTGCGGTACTGGCATGACTGGTCCCGACTCAGCCACAGTGACTGAAAATGGCGGATCGACCATCAACATCTCGTACAAAATCGTCTTCGTCGGTGGTGTCGGCGTCATTTCCGGGACAGCCACAGAGTCAGACGCCCCGAGCATCGCCGATGTGGCTGCAGGGGTAGTTGGCACTCTACCCGACCAAGGAAACTGCATCACGCCAGTCGCCGCGCTCCGTGTCTCAGGCGTTGTCCGCATCGTTGAACCCAACGTCGGCTAGCGTCTCTTGCTGTTTGAATTAGTGGATGTGACCGGTCCTGCCGGACTTCGGGCGCTGGAGTTCCTGCGTCAGCCTCGATGAGCTGGGCGTGGAAGTCCACTTCATCAAGGAGGGTGGTAGTCAGCCCGCCCGACCCCGAGCAGCGCCGCGAGCTGCTGCGCCGCGTCCTGGCCGACTCCACCTGGCGGGCCGGCGTGCTCAGCGCCAGCTTCCGCCAGCCCTTCGACCTGATGGCCGTCGAGGTAGCCCAGGCGAGGGCCGCCGAGCTCAGGAGTTCGAAAGCGAGTTCCCGGCGGTCCCATCACCCCCCGGGCACTTTCGAACCGCCCTCAGAGCCCGACTCCGAATACGAATCGGCCCGCGAAGGGCCGTTCAGAGGCCGATTTTGAAAAATTGGCGGAGAGGGCGAGATTCGAACTCGCGGTGGCTTGCGCCACACCGCTTTTCGAGAGCGGCACCTTAAACCACTCGGACACCTCTCCGCGCCGGGTGCGCGGGCCGGCCCGCGCCGGTTAGGTTACCAAAGGCGCGTCGGGGTCAGGCCGGCGGAGGCCGGCGAAGAAGCCCGCCAGCAGCTCGGCGGCCTCATCGGCGAGGACGCCGCGGGTGACTCTGACGCGGTGGTTGTTGGCCGGGTGCTCCAGGAGGTGGTAGGCCGAGCCGTCGGCGCCCTTCTTGGGGTCGGCGGCGGCGTAGACCAGGCGGCCGAGGCGGGCCAGGACCAGCGCCGAGGCGCACATCGGGCAGGGCTCCAGGGTGACGTAGAGGGTCACGTCGGAGAGCCGCCAGGTCCGCAGGACGGCGCTGGCGCGGCGGAGGCAGAGCATCTCGGCGTGGGCGGTGGCGTCGCGGGCCGCCTCCATCCGGTTGGTGGCGGCGGCGACCGGCGTGTCGCCGGCCACCGCCACGGCGCCGACCGGCACCTCACCCCGCCCCGCCGCGCGGCGCGCTCCGGCCAGGGCCAGGCGCATCCAGCGCTCGTCCGAGGCGGTCACCGGGGCTCCCGCCCGATGGCGTGGCGGCAGAGCGCCAGCACCAGCGGGATGATTGTCAGGCCCCCTGGACCGCTGCCCGCGTAGGCATGGGCCAGCGCCGCGCCGGCCAGTGGCCGGAGCGCGCCGGCCGCTCCAGGGGAGGCGATCGCGACCCGCGCCAGGTGCTCGTCGGGGGTCTCCGCGGCCGCGCGGGCCGGGAGACGGGCGACGCGGAGCAGTCGCTGGGCCCGGGCGTAGGCGCGCAGCTCGGGGGCGACCCGGAGGCGCCGGCGGCGGATCGTCAGCCCGGCGGCGGCCACCGCCACGACCGCCAGCGCCGCCAGCACCCGCAGGCTGCCCCCGACCGCGCCGGCGACGCCGGCGAAGGCCACCTGGGGTGAGAAATCGCTCAGGAACCAACGCCCCGGCTGGTGCGCGACCGGCTCGGCGACGAAGCCCGGGGAGGCGTCGAACGGCACCCAGCCGGTCCCCGGGAAGAGCACCTCGACCCAGGCGTGGGCGTCGCGGGCATGGACCGTGAAGCTGGAGGTCAGCTGGTCGTGGTCGCCCTGGGCGTAGCCCACGACCAGGCGGGTGGGGATGCCCTGGGTCCGCAGCAGCACCGCCAGGGCGCTGGCGAACTGCTCGCAGAACCCGACCCGATCGACGAAGAGGAACCGGTCGACGGCGTCGGCGCCGGCCGGCAGGCGCGGGGTGTCGAGGCTGTAGCGGTAGCCGGCGCGGAGGTGGTCGGCGATGGCGGTCACCCGGTCGTACTCGGTCGTCCTCCCGGCCACCAGGGTGTCCGCCAGCCGCCTGACCCGCGCGGGCAGGCTGGCGGGCAGGGCCAGGTCGACGGCGTAGCTGCCGGTGTCGACCGGCGCTGCCTGGCGCAGGCGGGTGGCCGAGGTGTCGCGGACCTGCGAGACCGCCGCGTAGGTCACCCCCGGGCGCAGGGAGTACGGCGAGCGGACGGTGCCGGTCTCGACCAGGGTCAGCTGGCGCGCCGGGAAGTACAGCTCTCGCACCGGGTAGGACAGGGGCACGTCGACCGCCAGCGGCCGCTGGATGTAGAAGGTCTGCGGCAGGGACGGCCCCTGGTCGGTGTTCTCGTCGGCGACCTGGATGTGGGTGGCGACCGGCGGCAGCGAGCCGGCGCGGTGGGACAGGCGGGCCCATGACTGGGTGCGGTACTCCTCCAGCACGTAGGCGCGCCAGTACGACGCCGCCGGCGCGCGGACCCGCATCACCACCTCGTCGCCCAGCCGCCCCCGAATGCGCAGGTTGATCTCGCCCTCGGCGCCGGTCTGGGGGGCGGTGCCGACCAGGGGGAGCACCGCCGGCAGGACCTCCGCCGGGTTCTGCTGGTCGAGCGGTACGCTGACCAGCAGCGGCACCGCCAGGGGGCGCCCGGCGAAGCGCGGCAGGGCGACGAAGGCCAGCGCGCCGAGGGCCATCCAGGCCAGGAGCCAGGGCCCGGAGCGCCGGATCAATGGGCCGGAGAGCCGGATCAGTGGCTCGGAGCGCCGGATCAGCGGGCCGCGGACGGCCGTTCCCCCGGCGCTGGTGGCCAGCAGGAAGCCGAAGAGGCACCCGCCCCAGGCCAGCACGAAGGGCAGGAAGGTGGCGTCCCAGGCGAACAGCGCGGCGACGTAGAGGATGACCAGGCTGTGCCAGAGGTGGGTGTAGAGGTTGCGCCGGCTCTTGAGGTCGAAGGCGGTGATGGCCAGCGCGACGAGGGCGAACTTGGCCTGCGGGAGGGCGCCGCCGAAGACCCCCAGGAAGAGGTCGGCGAACAGGTACGCCACCGCCCCCAGGAGCAGGCCGCCGAGGAGCACCTGGCCTCGGGCCCGCCGCGGCCGGGCCCGCCAGCGCCAACTGACGGTATGGCCGGCGACGACGGCGCCGAGGCAGGCCAGGCTGGTGAAGACCACGCCGGAGGTGAGGGTGACGGCGATGGATGCCACCGTCGTGGCGGCGAGGACGCAGAGCCTGGCGGCGAGGCTGTCCTCGACC
>DASZGP010000259.1:0-5485 GCA_035938695.1 Candidatus Dormiibacterota bacterium
CCGCCCTGATCCCCGCGGCCGGCTCCAGCGTCGCCCCCGGCTCGACCGTCGGCGCCGACTTCGCCGACGAGACGGCCCTCAACCAGGCCAGCGTGGTCTTCACCCTGACCGGTCCCGCGGGCACCGTGGGCCTGACCCCGACCTACAGCCCGGCCAGCAGCCAGGGCCACCCGGCGACCCTGATCACCGCGGTGATCCCCGCCGGCCTGGCCACGGGCGGCTACACCGCCCACCTCCACGCCGCCGACAGCGACCAGAACCACCGCGGCGGCGACTGCGGCGAGGCCACCTGGGCCTTCACCGTCGCACCGCCCGCGCCGGCCGCCCACCTGGGCATCGTCAAGACCGTCTCGCCGAGCACCAGCCCGGTGCCGGTCGACAGCACCCTGACCTACACCATCACCGTCGGCAACAGCGGTGACGGCGCGGCCCAGAACGTCGGCGTCACCGACGTGATCAGCGCCAACCCGGCCGACATGTACAGCGTCAAGACCGCCAGCTTCGTCGCCAACCCGGCGGCGCCGCACAGCGCGGTGACCCAGACCGCGGCCGGCTCCTACCTCTGGGAGATCGACACCATCCCGGCCGGCGGCAGCGCCACCCTGAGCTTCAGCGTCACGGTCACCAGGGCCGGCACCATCAGCAACACCGGCGCCCTGGTCGGCGGGCCCAGCTCGCACGTCACCACCGTGGTCCGCGAGGAGCCGGTGGGCGGGATCGCCGCCACCATCGAGCTGGCCGGCACCACCACCACGGTCCCCGGCGGCACGGTCGCCCTGGGCTCGGTCAGCCAGACCGCCTACCCCGCGACCTTCGGCGGCCTGGCCCCCAACACCTACTGCGTCAACGCCACCGCGCCCGCCGGCTACACCATGGTCGGCGCCGGCCAGCAGTGCGTCGCGGTGACCGCCGAGCACGTCAGCCAGGTGGTCTTCTTCGTCACCCAGACGCCCCCCACCACCGCCTGCGTGCTGGTCACCATCCACCTCGCCGGCACCGGCATCACGGTCCCCGGTGGGAGCGTCGCCGTGGGCGGCCAGAGCGAGACCCTCTACCCCTTCACCTTCTGCAGCCTGACCCCGGGCCAGGTCACCGCCGGGGCCACCGCGCCGGCCGGCTTCAGCCTGGTCGGTCCGGCCACCCAGACCCCCACCCTGGTCGCGGGCAACAACCCCCCCGTGGTGTTCTTCGTCCAGCCCAACACCCCCGCGCCGGACTGCGGCCAGGTCCTCGGTGAGATCGTCCTCGCCGGGAGCCAGACCGTGATCCCCGGCGGCACCGTCACCGCGGGCGGCGTCACCCACACCACCTACCCGACCCCGCTCTTCCCCTGCGTCACCCCCGGCAGCGTGCCGGTGAGTGCGACGGCGCCGGCCGGCTACCAGTTCGTCGGCCCCGCCACCACCACCGCGACCGTCGAGGCCGGCAAGGTCACCCCGGTGATCTTCCAGGTCACCCCGATCGTCCCCGGGGGCGGCACCGGTGCCGGCCAGGGCGGCGTCGAGGGCGCCCAGATCGCGGTCAGCACCGCCCAGCACGGTCCCTCCAGCGGGGTGCTCGGCACCTCCATCGGGATGCCCCTGACGGGCTCCGACGCGATCCTCCGGATCGGCTTCTCGGTGATCTGCTTCAGCCTCGGCCTGGTGGTCCTGCGGGCCACCCGGAACCGCCGCCGGCTGTAGTCCCCCACCCCCCAGCAAGCCCTGAGAGGGGCGGCGCGAGCCGCCCCTCTCTTCGCGTTCGCCCGGCCCGTGCCGGCGCAGACCGTATTTGCGTTCCGGCTGGCTAGAAGCAGGCGACGGGAGGGCAGCTCAGCACGGCGCTGGCCACCGCGCAGACGGTGCCCGGCGAATGGGTGATGACGTAGGCCGGCGGGGTCGGCTGCGGCTGCTGGCCGCCGGCGGCGCCGAGATCCCTCTCGGACAGCTCCCGCACGGTCTCGCGGTTGAGCTTGAGCAGGCTGGACTTGCGTGGCATTGGTCGACATCCTTCCTTGGCTGATGGCGGGCCCGGCGCGCGCCGGGCCCGGCTCCCCCTCCTCGCCGTCTGATCAGTCGATGGTCGTCGCCGACGAGATCACGGTCCAGACCACCAGGCAGACGCTCTGCCTCCAGTCGGTCAGCGCGATGGTGTGCCCGCTGCCGCCGGCCGCCTCGACCATCCGCGCCGAGTCGAGCTCACGGACGGTCTCACGGTTGACCTGAAGACGCTTGACGCGATTGGACATGGATCCTCCCAACTGCATGTGCCCGGCGCTGCGCGCCGGGTCCCTTCCCTTGCCGGCTCGGGGGCCGGCTGGGCATCATTCTGACAGCCCGTCGCGGCCCGTCAAGCCGCCGGCACACCCTCGGCCTTGGCCCTCGCCAGCGCCAGCCGGGCCGCGACGCTCTCGCCGCAGCTGCCCCGGGCGGCACGGCGCTCGGCGACCAGCTCGCGGCCGTCACGCAGGCGGACTCTGACCCGCGCCCCGATCTCCTTGGTGGGGTGGTCGAAGTGCTCGGGGCCCCGCACGGCGCACTCGCGGAGGACGGCGTCGACCTGGTCACCGCCGGCGCCGGAGCGGAGCAGGTAGTCACGGGCCCGCTCGCCCGCCCACCCCAGGGCCGCGCCGACGGGGGCGGTGGCGCCGAGGGCGCGCAGGGTCATGGCGGGATCGTGGGCCAGGCGCACCCGGGCGGCCAGCTCCCAGCGCTCGGGGCGGCGGAGGGGCTCGCCATGGAAGTCGTGAGGGCGGAGATCGCCCTCCAGCAGCGCGGTGGCGACGCTGTAGCCGACGCTGAAGTTGAGGGCGGCGAGCGGGCTGTCCGGGCCCCGCACAAAGGGCGCCGCCTCGGCCTCCATGCGGAGGGTGAAGATGGAGGCGTCGACGGCGACCTCGTCGACCTCCTGCGCCGGGACCGCGCGCGCGGCGGCGATCTCGATCGCCGCGTCGACCGCCGCCGAGAGGTAGGCGCAGCCCGGCACCGCCTTGACCGACAGGCTGCGCAGGTGCCAGCGCTCGTCCCAGCCGCCGAAGGCCTCCGGCAGCGGCACCTCGGACAGCTCCTCCAGCAGCCCGCCGGGCCGCTCCATCAGGTCGCGCGGCCCCCGCATCCCGGCCCGCGCCTGGAGCACCGCCGCGCCCGCCAGCCGGATCGGCCCGGCCGCGACGCCGAGCTTGGCATCGGACCCCATGAACGCCGGGTGGAGCACCCGCACCGGCTGGGCCAGGCTGAGGCAGAGCGCGTCCAGGAGCTGGTCGGAGGTCAGGCCCAGCATCACCCCGGCGCCGATCGCCGCCCCCGCCAGGTGGGTGTGGGCCGCCGTCTGCCCCCGCGCCCGCCCCAGGGTCAGCGCCGCGGTCACCCGCGCCGCGACCTCGGTGGCCGCGATCGAGGCCAGCAGCGCGCGATCGCCCGGCGCGCGCTGGCGCGAGGCCGGCTCGCCCGGCGCGTGCTGGCGGGAGGCCGGCTCGCCCGGCACCGCGCCGCCCGCCAGGTCGGCCTCCAGCGCCAGGGGCACCAGCACGCAGGAGTGCCCGGTATGGCCGGCGAACACGGTCTCGTCGTAGTCCAGCGCCATCGACGCCATGGCGTCCAGCGCCGCCCGCTCGATCCACCCGCCACCACTCCCCGCCGCCCCGATCCGCTCCCCCACCGGATGCCGCCACCCGCTCCTCACCGCCCCCAGCACCGACAGCGCCTGCGCCTCCCCCAACCGCCGCACGTCCCCCGGCACCCGATCCAACGTCAACCCGGCCGCCCACTCGCACGCCTCGGCCAGCATCGGCGGGCCTGGAATCAGTCGCGCTCCAACAGGAAATAGGTCTGGCAGGCCCGGTCCAGCAGCTCCTTGCTGAGGCTGGCCGGCTGGCCCAGGTAGGCCGCGATCTCCCGGACGTGCGACAGGATGTCGCGCGGGTGCACGCCGCGGGGCGAGCGGGTGCGGTAGTACTTGCCCAGCACGTAGTAGGCCGACGCCTCGCCGCCCGGCAGCCCCAGCCGCTCGCACTCCCGGACGAAGATCGCCTTGAACTCGTCCGGGGTGGGGTCGGGGACGTTGATCTTGTAGCGGATGCGGCGCAGGAAGGCCTCGTCGACCAGCTCCGAGGGCTCCAGGTTGGTGGAGAAGAAGATCATCATCCCGAAGGGCACCTCGATCTTCTTGCCGGCGGCCGCCATGTTGAGGTAGTCGACGCCCTCCTCCAGCGGCACGATGAAGCGGTTGAGGAGCTTGCGCGGGGAGACGTCCTGGCGCCCGAAGTCGTCGACCAGGAAGATGCCGCAGTTGGCCTTCATCTGCAGGCCGGCCTCGTAGAACTTGAAGCTGTCCTGCCAGACCAGGTCGAGCATCGAGAGGTCCAGCTCGCCGCCGACCTGGACGAAGGGCCGCTTGACCCGCACCCAGCGCTGGTCGGCCTCGGCCACGGCCTCACCCAGGGGCTCGTGGTGGGTGGGGTCGTAGAGGCGGACGACCTGGTCGTCGACCACCAGCGCGTAGGGCAGGTAGATGCCGCCACCGAGCAGGTACTGGGCGGTGCGGGCGATGGTCGACTTGCCGTTGCCGGGATGGCCGTAGAGGAACACCGAGGAGCGCGAGTTGAGCGCCGGGCCGAGCATCTCCAGGGTCTCGTCGGAGATGGTCAGGTGCTTGAGCGCCTCGCGCAGGCCGTCGCGGGTGGCGAAGCCCTCGGGCAGGGTCTGGGCCCGCACCGAGGCGTTGTAGTCCGGCAGCGGCACCGGGGCCGGCCCCATGTACTGGTTGCGCTCGAGGATCTCGCGGGCCCGCTCCCGGCCGCTGTCGGTGATCATGTAGGCCAGCCCCTCCTCCAGCGACTCCAGGTGCCGGGTCGGCTTGGCCGCCTGGCCGATGGACTGGATGTAGGCGCCCGAGCCCAGCGCCTGGATGACCTGGTGGATGCACTCGTAGTCCAGCCGCAGCCGGGTGGCGATCTCGTGGGCCGGCAGCTGGGTGCTGAAGTGCATCAGCTTGAGGACCAGGTCGGAGATGAAGGCCGGGCTGAGCCCGGTCTGGGCCAGGGTGCGAGGGCGCGGCGGCAGGTATCCGGGAGCGGGCGGCGACGGCTCGCCCATGAGCCCCGGATCGAAGGTCTGCGGCGCGTTTTCGGCCAGCGCCATGTTGTCCGCAGTCTATCTCAGTGTGTATTCGATCGGGCCCTCCGGCGCTCAGTCCGGGGCGGGGTTGCCCTGGGGCGGCGAGGGGTCGGGGCGGAACGGCGAAGGCGCCGTGATGACCACCCCCGGGCTCGGCGCCCCCGGCGACACGCTGAAGATGGGCTGGGCGTCGGGGCCGGCGCTGGAGGGGATGTCGCAGCCGGCCAGCGCCAGGGACGGCGCCAGGACCAGGGCCAGGGCCAGCGGCGCCCGCCTCACGCCGCCACGCCCGCCGGCGCCGGCGCCGGGCCGCGCCCGGCCTCGCGCACCATCAGGATGGCCAGGGTGCCCAGGACGAAGAACCCGACGTAGACCCCGAAGGCCACCGGGTA
>DASZGP010000260.1:0-3985 GCA_035938695.1 Candidatus Dormiibacterota bacterium
CAGGGTGGCGACGCCGCCGACCGAGGTCCCCGGCGGGATGGTGACGGTGACCGCGCCCTGGCCCGCCCGCCGCGCGGTGTGCACCTGCGAGCCGACCCAGGTGTAGCCGCCGAAGCCGGCGCCACCGAGAACCACGACGACCACCGCGACGCCGATCAGGAAGAGCTTCACCTCAGCGCCGCCGGTCCAGGAAGGACTGGAGCAGGATCGCCGCCGCCACCCGGTCGACATTCGCCTTGCGCGCTCGCACCGCCGCCGCCGCCGGCCGGCCCGGGGCGCCGCCGCGCCGCGCCGCCGGTCCCCGGCGGGGGTGGAGGCCGGCGCCCAGGGCCCGCTCCGCCATCCGGCTGGTGAGACGCTCGTCCCACATCTCCACCGCCAGGCCGCTGGCGGCCCCGATCTCGGCCGCCAGGGCTCGCGCCGCCACCGCCTCCGGCCCCTCGCCGCCGTCCAGCCGGCGGGGCAGGCCGACGACGATCAGCCCCGCGCCCTCGCGGCGCGCGGTCTCGGCCACCTCGGCCGCCAGGCCGGGGCCCGCCGCCAGGGTGGTCAGCGGGGTGGCCAGGCTGCGCCCCTCGTCGCTCAGCGCCAGCCCCACCCGCACCGTGCCAGGATCGACGGCGAGAACGCGATCCACGGCCGGGCTCAGCCGGCTTGGATGTTCTGGACCAGCCGCTTGATCTGGATGTGACTGGGGATCCAGGGCAGCCAGGGCAGGAACGGCGGGTTCTGCCGGATGACGGGGTTGGGGGCGTCGACCGTGGTCTCGATCAGGCTGCGCGCCTGGGCCGGCGACTTCCCGGCCACCTGCTGCTGCAGCTTGGGGATGTCGACCGAGGCCGCGATGTAGCCGGAGACGTTGCCGTCGAAGATGACGCCGCCGTTGTCGTCGTGCGAGGCCACCGAGTAGTCGAGCTTGAGGGCGTTGTCGGTCAGCGCGTAGCCGGCGGGCACGGTGTGCTCCAGGGCCACCCTGAGCACGTGCTTGACCTTGGCGTCGTCGACCGTGGTCACCCGACCCTTGACCACCACGGTGGCGTTGAAGTTCGGCGTCTCATCGCCCAGCTTGTGGTCGTAGGTGGCCGCGACGTCGATCACCTGGGTCTCGGTGAGCGGCTTCTGGCCCCCGAACTTCTGCTGGAGATCCTGCTTGACCTTGTCCTGGAGCGGGTTGCCCAGCGAGCTCTTGACGTTGTCCAGGTCCTGCTGGGAGATCACCGTCTTCTGCTGCTGGTCGGCTCCGCCGGAGGTGGCCTGGGGGTTGGTGACCGAGTAGTTGCTGGGACAGCCGCCACCGCTGACGTGGTCGATGGCGCCGGCCGCGACGTTGGTCGAGGCCCCGGCGCTGCTGGCGGTCACGGGGATCGGGCCGGACGGCTTGCCGGCCGGGATCACGCCGGAGTCGGCCTGGGTGGTGAAGTGGATACCACTGTCGGTGTAGACGTCGATGCCCTTCTGGAAGTCGACCGGGGGGTCGACGTAGGGGCCGCAGATGCCGCCGTTGTTGGTGAAGATCACCGTCCCGGTGGAGGGGGTGGCGGGGATCACCTTGGTGCCGGTCGAGGTGACCTGCTGCTGGTTCTGCTCCTGGGCCGTGACCAGGGTGGTCTGGACCGCGAGCTGGTCGCTGGGGCCGGGCCCGGCGGTGCTGCCGGCGACCGTGGCCGTGGTCTGCACCGGGCGGGCGTCGACGATGATCTCGACCGTCGCCGTGGGCAGGAAGGCCAGTGCCGCCACGCAGAGCAGGAGCATCGCCGCCAGGCCGCCCACGACGTAGATCCTGATCCGGTCCGGCGGGTCCCCCGCGGCGGCGGCCGGGGTGGCCCGGGGGGCCGGCCGCGCGGGGGCCGGTCGGGGAACGGCCGGGGGCGGGCGGCGGGGCGGCGCCGGGGTCGCCCTGGGGGTCACCGGCGCCAGCACCGGGGTGCCGTTGACGCCGGCAGGGCCGGCGGCGGCGGCGGTCAGTGGCGCCCCGGTTTCGTAGGCGGCCAGCGAGCCGAAGACCCGGAAGCCGGTCTCGATGCCCATCGCCTGGGTCCGCTGGTCGGGGCTGACGATCGCCGTGGTCTTGCCCAGGGAGTTGCTGTACTGCATCAGCAGCCGCGCGTTCAGGCCCGACTGCAGCACCCGGGAGGCGGCGGGCAGGACGAAGACCAGGTCCTGCTCCTCCTTCTCGGAGCGCAACCGGTCGACGAGGTTGGTGATCTCGTCGTCGGGCTCGGCGTAGATGAGCTTCGGCATCAGACCTTCATGGCGCGCATCAGCCTGCGCATCGTGCTGTAGAGGACGTCGCTTTCCCCTTCGTCTTCCTGGATGGCCTGGTAGCCCAGGCCCATCGGGGTGATGTCCTGCTGGCTCAGCAGGAGACCGGTTGAATCGTAGATGTTTCTGACGTCGGCCGGCGCCAGGACCCGGACCTTGGGGGGCCGGGCGAAGGGCAGCCGGTCGGTCCAGGGGTAGGCCTCGAGGTAGGCCTTGATCTCGGGCAGGGCGCTGCCGCCACCGGCCAGGTAGATGCTGGGCGGCAGCCGGTCGGCCTTGGCCAGCTGCTGCAGGGTCAGGGCCACGCCGTTGACCAGGACCTCGGCGTCGGGGGCCATCAGCTGCTTGATGCTGGCCCCTCGCTCCGGCGAGACCTCGCCCCGCGAGTACCTGATCTTGAGGTCCTCGGCGTCGGCGAAGCTCAGCCCCAGGTGGCTGGCGATCTTTTTGGTGAAGACCCGCCCACCGATGGTGAACATCTTGGTGCCCTCGATCCCGCCGTTGCGGATCAGGGCCACGTCGGTGGTCCCGCCGCCGATGTCGACGAAGATCCCGCCGAACTCGTAGACCTCGTCGGTGGCGCAGCAGCGGGCCATCGCGAAGGGCTCGGCGACGGTCGCGATCAGCTCCAGGTCGAGCTCGGCGGCGATGGTCTGCAGCGCCCCGATGTGGGTCAGGGGCGCAAAGGTGTTGAAGACCGTGATCTCCATCGTCCGGCCCTGGAAGTCGAGCGGGTTGGTGACCAGGTAGCCGTCGATGCGGACGGTGGTGATGGTGGAGTGGATCAGCTTGAGGCTGACCTCCGGCATCCCCAGCTCCTCGGCCATCATGTGGCTGGCCTCGCGCATGGCCCGCTTCTGGACCAGCTCCAGGGTGTTCTGCAGCTCGACCCGGTTGATCCGCTGGGTGGGGTCCTCGCGGGGGATGGTGACCGCCGTGCTGAAACCCTTGACCTGCTCCCCGGCGATGCCGATGACCGCCCGCCCGGGGATGGCGTCGGCCATGTCCTCGGCCTCCTCCAGGGCCAGGTTGCAGTTGTCGATCACCGCCTGGATGTCGGCCACGGCGCCGGAGACCATGTCGGAGTAGGACTGCTGCTGCCGGCCGACCCCCAGGACGATGCCGTTGTCCCCCTCCCGGCGCAGGATCAGGGCCTTGATGTACTCGGTGCCGATGTCCAGCGCCGTGTAGTGGTCCTGGGCCTCCTGGCGCCGGCGCAGGAATCGCATCAGCCAGGCTCCCCGGCGACGGCTTCGGCGGCGGCCCGCACCATGGCGCCCCAGGCGGATGCGGCGAAGCCGCCTCCAGAGGCCAGCGCGGGGCTGCCGCCACCACGGCCGCCGCCGACGGCGACGAGGCGGTCGAAGACCTCCTTGGCGGAGACCGCCCCGCCCTTGCGGGCCTTGACCACGACGATCCCCTGATCGCCGTCGCGGCCCATCACCAGCGCGACCTGGGCCTCCGATGCGGTATCGAGCAGGCTGTCGGCGACCTCGCGGACCAGTGACGGGTCGGCGCTGCCGATGGTCCGAGACACCAGCCTGTTGGCCTCGGCGACCCGGTGGGCGTCACCGTCACCATGACTGACGAAGTCGGGCTCGCCCGACGCTTCGTCCGCGCTCTCCTCACCCCCGTGTCCGCGCCCGGTCGGGCTGGCTCCACCACCCTCGCCGGGTTGCCCTCGAAGCCCGGTTGCGGCGCCCGGGCCGGTCACGACGCCTCG